>JAZOBR010000027.1:0-19523 GCA_045596105.1 Candidatus Ornithomonoglobus sp. | reverse complement strand
GCTACGATCCGACTTTAGACGGTGCAGGGGACGTGGATGTAATGGTCACCTACAAGGAGGAGAATGCCTCAGGCGGTATTGGATATGGGGACACAAAAAAAGAAAGAGTGCCGAGGGGAGTAATCGTGGTTGCCTCAGGCGCTCATATAGCCTCGGTCAGGAACAACCTCAGGGAGGCTGTGACGGCAGTGATGGGGGTGGGCGCAAACAGAGTTTGCGTATATGATAGGGAATAAAATGTAATGGAGATGATAGAATGATTCTTAAAAAGAAGGAAGTAATTGCAGCAGCCTTAGTGGTAATGATTGGTCTTGCGGGGTATCTTAACTGGTCCTATCAGGATACAGTAAAGGTACGGGATAATGAGGACTACATTGAAACGGGTAAGCTTTTGGGTGAGGCGGAGATGGTATCCTCCACAAACGAGGAAACAAAAAAGGAGGAGACTCCTCCCGAAAACACCGCGTACTTTGAGGATGCCAAGGCAAACCGCGAGTCTGCAAGGGCATCGGCAATGGAGACTCTGAAGGCGACGAGTGAAGATTCACAGGCAGATGAAAAGACACGCGCCCTGGCGGGTGAAAAGTTAGTGGGGTGTGCAAAGGATATTGAGCTTGAAAACACCATTGAGGCTGTGGCAGAGTCCAAGGGCTATAAAGAGCTGGTGGTATATCTAAACGAAGGCTCTGCTATTGTTACGGTGCGTTCAGAGGGTCTGGGTGAAAATGATATAAAGGTAATATCTGAAATCATAATGGAAACTGCAGGCACACCTATGGATAAGATAAAGATAATTGAAGTGAAATAAAAGTCAAGCGGAGTGCCCTTATGGACACTCCGCTTGACTTTTGAGTTTTCTTATCTTCTTCTGCGTGGTCTTCTTCTTTTTGATGGGTCGAGACCATACTCGTTTGTGGATTCCTCACCGCGACCGAGGAAGAATATATAGCTTACCACTGTACCAACCACAGGCACAAGATTAAGCCATAGCCACTTGCCTGAACGGCCTAAGTCGTGCCAACGCCTTGTCATTGCCGCAAGGGTAGGGGTGATGGTGATTGCAACATAGATAATGAATATTGCAAAAGACAAGCCCTGTGACAAGGGTGTTTCCGATGTGAAACAGAAATACCCGATAATTGTCAGAAACAGGTTGTTTATAATTGTGTACCACCAGAAATCCCATCGTCTTGTACGGCCACGGAAGGTGGCATATTTTCCTAAACAATTAAAATATGAGAACATTTTTTATTCTCCTTTCTTCAGCCATTGGCTAATATCCTTTGTGAACTTCCCTGAGCCCACGTCGTAGTTGAGATGTCCGGTGTCGTAGAAATACTCGGTGGGGTAGCTATCCTCCAAATCAAGGACCTCTACACCATAGCCTGCAAGTATTTCATCGGTTTTAAGCCGTACCTCCTTAACAAGAGAAGGCTTTTCAAACATAGGATTCCAAGGCATATGGACGACTCTTGCTCTTATGTTATTTTCGTTACAATACTCTATAACCTTGCCAAGAGCCTCAAGGTTTTCTTGGTAGGCATCAATGGATTTATTAAAGAAATCCGTTTCATACTCCTTGAATTTTTCCTTTAGTGCCTCATCCTCAACTCTGCCGTGGTATACTGCCTTGTTCTGATAGGTGTAGGTCATAGGCAAAACGCTTTCACCCTTTATAAGCCTTTCGAAGCACCCTGTCAAAAGAGGGTGGAATCGGTCACGTTCAAAATATGCATAGGGCTGATACCATCTCTTGTGCCATATATATGTGGGGTTTGTGTCAAAGTCATCATAGAGTGTGAGATAGTTAAGACCTATAACAAGCTCTGAGCCAAGGGTGATATATCCTTCGTTTATCATTTCCCATAAATCTGTTACTACTCCGTAGTCAAGTCCAAGATTTATATAACCCGAATCACTTTCCTCTTCGATGTAAGAGGAGATTACAACGGAATTGCCGAAAAACACCTTGTCCCAGACCTTTTCGGGGTGGTCATACTGTGTTATTTCAAAATCGTTCTTGATAAATATATTGCTGTCCTTGATGGGGTTAAGATGGGCCAGAAGCCAATCCCCTGCAAGGAGCGCCGAGACAAGGAGCAATGTCAGGACAATTTTAAATGCTTTTTTCATTATCTTTCTCCTTATCCTATAAAGCTGTGAAGTATACGCATAAACTCGTCAGTTGTAACGGTAAACAGTAGCGTGTTAATGGCAAATGCAACATTTACGAATACGCAACGAAGAACGTATACGGGCTTTTTCATTTTTCGTTTATCTGCGGTGGTCAAGCCAAACAGGTTTTCAAGTCCTAAGCACAGACCATTATAAATGCCGCCGATAATATAGGGCATAGTGAAACCATGCCACATTTCCATTATAAACATAGTCATAAAGCCTACACAGGCTGATTGGAAGCGGTTAAGACGCTTGCCGTTAAGCACAACAAAAATATGCTCACGCACCCAATCTGATAGTGTGATATGCCAATTACGCCAGAACACCGTAAAGGATGCCGAAGATAGTGGCTTGCGGAAGTTCTCGGGCGTCGTGTAGCCCATAACGGAGCCTGTTGCAATCGCAATGTCACTGTAGCCTGAAAGGTCGAGGTATACAGTAAGGTAGCTTAGCGCAATCAACAGTACGCTCCAATACCATGTCAAATCCATTGACAGAATATGATGGAATATGGTAGTAACCATCCATAGCACAACCATTTTCTTGAACATACCCCTGATGAAACGCTTTACAAATCCTATGAAGGAATCAAAGGTAAGAGGCTTGGGGTTTTTATAAACCTTCAGCCAGTCACGATAGCGGAAAATGGGTCCTGATGTAAAGGTGGGAAAGAACAGAATGTAGTTTGCGTATGTAAAGAAGGGTATATCCATCTCTGCATAGTATACAAAATACATTGCGTCAATCGCCTTTAGCATATGATATGCAATACCGATAAATGAAATCAGAAACGGCAACTGAGGGAACATTTCCTGGAATCTTCCGTAGAAAAACGGTACTGTGGCTAAAAGACAGTACACAAAGAATAAACCTTTCCTGCCTCGTTTGCGATGAGTAAGGTTTTTTATCAACATGAATGTAAATATGATATACCCCAGACTCCATAGCAATAACTGCCATGAGATGATACCGATAACCGCAAGGTTAGTCAGAATCAAAACCTTGGGAGAAAAGTCCTTCTTGAATAACAGTCGGGACAGACTCGAAATCAGTATCATTATAAATGAGGTAGATAGGAGCAGGACTAATGTGTCCGCCTCAAGATACCACATATGTTAACCTCGCTTAATGTTCTCAGATTTTACTTTCAACAACCTCTGCTATTTCCTCGATTGTGTTCATGGGGAATAGTGTGATGTCACGCTGTGTGATTTCGATTTCATAATGCTCCTCCACAAAGTGGATGATTTCAACTGCACCGAAGCTGTCAACAAAGCCTTCGTTAAACAGATGCGCATCTGTTGTGAAATCTGGGTCATCACCGATACTGAATTTCTCTCTTATAAACTCTGTAAGTGTCTCAATAACTGTCATTTTCTTATCCTTCCTTTGTGATATATTGTCTTTTCAGTGTCTGTCTATCGATTTTTCCGCTTGGAGTGTGGGGAAAAATCGACATAGATATGATTTTCTGAGGAATCATATATGAGGGCAGTACCTTTTTCAGCTCCATATTAAACTTTCTCGGTACAATTTCCTCGTCTGTTTCAAGGAACAGATATATTTCCTCTGTTTCTTGTGAGAATAGTGAACAACAATTTTTGATGCCGTCAAATGCGGCGGCGGCCGCCTCTATATCTCCAAGCTCAATCCTGTTTCCTCTAAGCTTTATTTGTGAATCCTTACGGCCCACAAACATAATATTGCCGTCCTTCCCCAAATAAACAATATCACCTGTGCGGTAAAGCTTGTCGCAGTACTTGTTGTTTAAGGGATTCTGGATAAATGCCCTTTCGGTTATGCCCGGTGAATTCCAATAACCCATGGCAATGCCTGTGCCTGAAATAAGCAGCTCGCCCTCTTCATCCACTCCGCACTCCTCGTTTTTATCATTAAGAATAAGTGCACGCATATTCATACAGGGCTTACCGATGGGCAGTGTCTCTCCTGCCTTAAACTCACGGTCAACCTTGTAGTAAAGTACAATGTCCGTTGACTCCGTAGGACCATACATGTTGTAAAAGTCGCAATGGGGATACTCGGAAATCCATTGGTTTAACTGTTTTATGGGCATAACCTCACCTGCAAATAGTATAAGCTTCAGTGTGTCAAGGTGCTTACTTGCAAGCACGCCTGAGTTTGCCACGCTTATCATAACTGTTGGTACCCAGAATATAACGGAGATTGCCTCCTCCGCTAAAAAGTCAAACAGCTTTTCGGGGTACATAAACAGTACCTCGGGGATAATCATTGTTTTTGCGCCCGTATAAAGGGACAGAAATATATCAAATATGCAGTTGTCAAAGTGAAAGGCACTTTGCATACCGATAATGCTTTTCTCTGTGATGGGGAAGGTATCACATAGCCAGCGGGTGTAGTCCGTAACACCGCGGTGTGATATGGTAACGCCCTTGGGAGTGCCTGTTGAACCGCTGGTGTACATTATGTACGCAGGGTCAAGGTCACAGGTGTTTTTTACTATTGTATCAATTCTAGTATCATCAGGTATCACCGATGCCAGTTCGTCATAGATGAGGATGGGAACGCTGACCCCTGAGTTTTGTAGCTTTTCCTTGCCTGCCGTATCTGTGATTATCGCAGTAGGATTAAGATTATTTGCAGTTGCAATAAATCGTGCTATGGGAACGTTGTAGTCCATAGGCACAAACGGACTGCCCGAATACATTGCACCCATAAAGGACACGATTGATTTTACGCTCTTTGGCATATACACCATTACGGGCAGGTATCTGCCTGTGGGGACATTATTAAAAAGCCCTGTGGCAACCGACCTTGAAAGAGTGTAAAGCTCCTTATATGTTAAAGTCTGTTGTACATCGCAGAACGCGACACTGTTGGGGAAAATATCCCTTGCCCGGTTAAGCATCGCAACGGCTGAGGTATATTCGTACATAGAAAGCCCCTTTCTTATTCTGCTAAGGATTTCTTTAGTGTTACACGGTCAATTTTATCATTTGCCGTATGGGGGAACTTGTCCATAACAATGAGCCTTGAGGGCAACATATACTTGGGTATATACTGCTTAAGCTCATTATTGAATTTACGCAATACCAACGCCTCACAGCTTTCAACAAACATAACAATCTGCTCGTTTGGTGCATCAAATACTGCACAAGCACCCTTGACACCATTCACGCACATTGCCGCCGTTTCGATTTCACCAAGCTCAATTCTGTTACCCTTAACCTTAATCTGGTTATCCATTCTTCCGTCATACATAATGAGACCGTCCTCTGTTATGTATGCCAAATCACCTGTGCGGTAAATTCTCTCGTGGTAGAATGGGTTTGTAGGGTTCTGCACAAAGACCTTGTCGGAAATCTCACTCTTACCCCAATAGCCTAATGCAACGCCTGAGCCTACAACGCAAAGCTCACCCTGCTCCATAGGCTTTGCGATTTCATTCTTTGAGTTAAGAATGATAATGCGCATATTCTCGCAGGCACGACCAATAGGCAACGGGTCTGAATCGCGGAAATTGCGGTCCACAATATAGTATGTGCACACATCACTGATTTCAGTGGGGCCGTACAGATTTGCATAAACCTTATCGGGGTGGTTTTTACGCCATATGTTAAGCTGTGTGTTGGGCATAACCTCACCGCAGAAGGCTACAGTTTTAAGCTTTGGCATCGTTACCTCCGCCAAAGCACCTGAGTTTGCTACATTGATCATAACTGTTGGTACCCAGAATATAACTGTTATATCGTTATCCCTTACATACTCCGGAAGCTTTGAGGGAAACATAAATAACGTCTCGGGAATTATGTTCATCTCCGCACCCGTAAGAAGCATTGAGTAAATATCAAAGATTGAATTATCAAAATAGAAGGGTGCCTGGTTACCAAGCTTTGATGTGTGGTCAATACCAAAGGTATTCCTTACCCAGATTGCATAGTCAACCGCACCTCGGTGCGGGACTGTAACACCCTTAGGCTCACCTGTAGAGCCGCTTGTAAACATTATATATATAGGGTCTGTGTCGATAACGCAAAAAAGCGCGGAATCAACCTCTTCGTCATCTCTGTCGGTGAGTATAAGCTCATCATAATCGTGAACAGGCATTGTGTCGGGAATATCCATCTTCCTGATTATCTCAAGCCCTGTCTTGTCTGTAATAATATGACCTCTGCCCTCAAGAAGGTTTACGATTTTCTGTATTCTTGCAGGGGGCATATCGTATGCAATAGGCACATAAGGGTTGCCTGAATACATCGCACCCATAAAGGCGGAAATTGCACGAGAGCTTTTTGGCAAAAACACCATGACGGGCATAGGCATATAAAGAGTATCCCTATACTTCAGAAGGCCTGTGCCAATACGCCTGCCTGTATCCTGCAGACGCTCAAAGGAAAACACCTCGTTTTCGTCTGAAACGGCTGTCTTGCTCTTATATTCAATTGCTCTTTGGTCAAGCAGTCTTACTGCACTGTTTGGTATAATCATATCCTTAATCCTTTGCACACATATTCTACAATATTATATCATCAAAGACTATATATGTCAACCTTCAAATGGCTATGGCAAAGGTTTCAGACCTGCGAAAAATGTCGGACGATTTTTTTGCTTCGACAACCCTTTGCGACAAATTATTACATAGGTGTCTGCTATACTTGTCTGGAAGTATGGTATGAAAGGACAACAAACGATGAAACAAATTAGTATGTCAAGGCGTAAAGCACCCTTTGTGATGCCTTGTGCAAGGGACATTATACCCATAATATTACTGTTTCTTGCGGCTCGTTCCGAGGTTTTGGGGATGCATCCCTTTGCCCTTGCTTTTTTTGGCGGTGTCGTCAATAAAAAATACGGTTACATAGGCATAGTGTCCGCACTTCTTGGTGTAGTGACACGGTCAGGGGTGGTGGAGTTGCCATCTCAATTTCTTTCCTTTTTGGTTTATTGGCTAGCATCCAATCTCTACAAGACGAAAAACACAACCATAGGTTCTCTGATGGTAGGCGGCTCTGTGGCACTTAGCGGAGGAATGTTGCTCTTTTTGGGCTATGACGGATTATTTGATATTTTTCTGCTCTTTACAGAAAGCATTACGGCAATGCTTATGTATATTCTGTTTTTAAAGGCAAATACTGCGGTATCGGATTTTTCCCATCGACGCGGAATGAATTCGGAGGACTATATTGCCATTGCCGTTATGGTGGGTGTGATATTGTCGGGACTTGGGGGTATCGGGTATAAGAGCGTAAGCCTCACCCATATTCTCACTACATATATTCTCCTGACGGCGGCGTTAAATACTAATGTCTGTGTTAGTGCCACCACGGGTGTTGCCGTTGGATTTATGGCATCCATGACAGGAGAGGGTGCCGTTGTAATGATGGGTGTCTATGGCTTTTCCGCTCTCTTTGCATCCTTTATGAACACCTTTAGAAGGGCAGGTGCCTTTTTGGGTTATATAACTGCAATGTCGGTCATGATGATGTACTGTCACAGTCTGTATGAAATTCCGTCAGGAATACTTAATGCCGTAATTGGCGGGGGACTGTTTTTGGTGACACCTAAGGTGTGCCACGAATATATGCGTAGCTTTTTCACAAAATCTCTTGAGGTTGAAAGTGTAAGTCCGGAAAGTAGGGTGAAGGAGTTTTTAGCAATGAGGCTGAGGGCAACTGCCGAGACGTTTTCGTCCCTTTATGATTGTTTTTTTAGTGTCAGTGAGGGACGGCTTAAAAAATACTCCGATGACCTGGGAATGATATTGGACCAAACTTGTGAAAGGGTATGCACAGGGTGTAAGATGTGCGGAAAATGCTGGCAGACAGACTTTCGCAGAAGCTATAAAAACTCCCTGGAGCTAATCGGTGTTATTGAAAGTGAGGGTGAGCTTACCGAGGACAATCTCCCAAAGAGCTTCGCTAACCGTTGTGAGCGTCCGAGACAGTTTATTGATGAAATCAATCATGTGTACGAGCTGTATAAACGAGATATCCTGAGGCGTGGAGACGCCATTACAAACCGTAATCTTATATCTCAGCAGTATAGTGAGCTGGGGCGGTTATTTGAGGCAATGGCAACGGATGTTTCAGAAGGATTTGAATTTATGGAAAGGGAAGAGGAAGACATAGTTGATGCACTTGATAAAGAAGGGATTGTACCCTACGAAATAAGTGTAATAGAAAGTGCAAGCGGTGTATGTGAGGTATACCTGAGATTAGCACCTATGGTGGCATATCCGCAGATCGCAGGGATATTAACAAAGGTACTGGGCCGTACAATGACCTACGATAAAACCGAAAACGGCCTGAGCAAATTTACATCAGGTGCAATGTATACCGTAGTGACCTCCCGACTTCAGCTTGAGCGTGACAGGTCAGGCGCAAACGGTGACAGCATAAATATGTTCACTGTCGATAACAGTAAGTTCTACTGCATCCTTGCAGACGGCATGGGCAGTGGTATGGAGGCGCGCTATGAGAGTATGGCGGCGTGTAAGCTGTTGGGAGGTTTCCTCAAATCGGGAATAGGTGCCAAAACGGCACTTGGAATACTCAATTCCGCCATGTGCCTGAATATGGAAAGGGAGATGTATTCTACCATCGACCTTCTTTGTGTGGATTTATACACTGCCGAGGTAACCATGTATAAAATCGGCAGTGCCCAGACCCTTATCCGCAAGGGGAATGAGATTAAGTCAATCACCTCATCCTCTGTGCCGATAGGCATCGTATCGGATGTGAGACTTGACAAGAAGACCGTAGAGCTTTCTGAGGGTGACACCATTGTAATGATGAGTGACGGAATTACGGAGTCAGGCTCAAGTTTGTCCCATACGGAATGGATAAAGAAAATTATGATGAAGCCCCAGGAGGACGTGGAGACACTTTCCAAGGAAATAATGGATACGGCGTTACGGAAGGATGGTGGATTTGCGAGGGATGATATGAGTGTTGTCACAATTCGTATTATGGCAAAATAAAAAAATTTACCATAAATATTTAACGCAATACTGCGCATAATACTACTGTACGGCGGATGCAGGACGGACAAAAGCAGAGGTCGTACAAAACCATTTCTATTATCCGGGAGGACACACACATGAGTTGTAGTTGTAACCCTAATAAGAACATCAAGTGTACCGTGACACAGTGCAAAAATCACTGCAAGGATCAGGATTTTTGCTCATTGTCAAGCATTGTGGTTGGAACACACGAAGCAAACCCCACGATGGTAGAGTGCACAGACTGTACTTCATTTGAATTGAAGTAAGAGAAAAGAGGACGCGAAAAGCGTCCTTTTTTCGTTTGACCAATAGGGGATAAATGTTTCGTTTATTTTACATTTTTGTCACAAAGGCAGGGAAGGTATTGATAAATCCACTTGTTTTATGTATAATGAGAATAGGTAAGTGTACCCAAATGAGATTGAAAGATTTAGTAGGTGATTTTTTGAAAACAGGATTGAATGTGCTTATGTCCTTGATGCAGCTTGATATAGGCGGTGCAGAGACCCATGTGGTGGAGCTTGCAAAGGAGCTTAAAAGAAAAGGACTAAAGCCCATTGTAACCTCAAAGGGCGGAGCATACGAGCAAGAGCTTAAGGAGGCAGGAATCAAACATTATTGCGTTCCTCTTCAGAATAAAAACCCTATAAATATGATAAAGAGTGTCCACAGATTGAAGAGGATTATCCGCGAGGAGAAGATTGACATTGTTCACTCCCACGCCCGAATCCCCTCATTCATTTTAGGACAAATTCACAGAAAAATGAAATTCCCCTTTGTAACTACTGCCCATTGGGTGTTCACGACAAGATGGGGATTGAAGTATGTTACGGATTGGGGAGAGAAGACCGTTGCGGTATCCGAGGATATAAAAACATATCTTATGGATAACTACAAGGTACCCTCAGGTGATATTCAGGTTACAATCAATGGTATTGATACTGATAAATTTTCACCCGACATTGATAAGACGGAGATTTTAAATGAGCTTGGCATTAAGGATACCGATACGGTAATTGTATATGTAAGCCGTCTTGATGAGTCACGCTCACTTGTGGCAAAGCAGTTGATTGATACAATCCCTGAGGTTGACAAGCTTGTGGATAGCCTTAAGGTGGTTGTGGTAGGTGACGGTGACGACTTTAATAATGTGAGGTCAAGAGCCGACAAGGTAAACAAGGTGCTTGGTCGTGAGTGCATAGTCCTGACAGGTGCAAGAACAGATATAAACCGTCTTGTTGCCCCTGCCCATCTATTCATAGGCGTAAGCCGTGCGGCATTGGAGGCAATGGCGGCACAAAAGCCTGTTATAATTGCAGGTAACGAGGGATATATCGGTCTGTTTGAAGAGAGTAAGCTACAGGTGGGAATTGATACAAACTTCTGTTGCAGAGGCTGTGCGGATTCATCATCGGAGTTGCTTTTAGAAGACATCAGACGTTTCTTCTCATTAGATGATGAAAAGAAAAGGGAGCTTGCAAGGTATGGCCGTGAGCTCATAAAGCGTGAGTATTCTGTGTCGAGAATGTCAGAGGATACAATGCGTGTGTATAAATGGGCATTGGAGAAGAAGGATGAAATTCTGATTTCAGGCTACTACGGTTTTAAAAACAGTGGTGACGATGCTCTTCTTGAGGCGGTTATTAAGGATATAAAGGCACACAAGGAAAGCCCGAATATAGTTGTCCTTTCGGCAAACCCAAAGGAAACTGCAAAGAAATACAGAGTAAAATCCATAAACCGATTCAATATATTTGCAATAATGAAGCATATGAAGAGGGCGGGACTTCTTGTATCAGGTGGCGGTACTCTAATTCAGGATGCTACCTCCACAAAGTCGCTTGTATATTACCTTACGGTAATCCGTCTTGCTTTACGTAATGGCGTAAAGACTATGCTTTATTCAAACGGTATCGGCCCCTTGAAAAACAGGGTAAATATTGAGCGTGCAGTGAAGGTGCTAAATCGCGTGGATGTTATCACTCTTCGTGACCCCGAATCAATGCGCGTACTGAAGGAAATCGGCGTGACAGAGCCAGGGACGATGCTCAGTGCCGACCCTGTATTCGGAATAGAAAGCTTTTCAACGGAACGCGGTAAGGAAATACTTGAGGACTATGGAGTTGATACCAATAAGAAGATTATAGGCATATCAGTAAGAAGAACAAAGGAAACAGATGTTGATTTTGAAACGGCTCTTGCGAAGGTATGCGATTATATTGGTGAGCGTTATAAGGCAGAAATTGTTTTTTTACCTATGCAGATAGCTAAGGATGAGGGTATATCAAGAAGTATAATGACAAAAATGAAGAACCCCGCCTTTATTATTGACAAGCGCATTGATGTAACAGAGATAATAAGTGTTATTTCAGCAATGGATGCCTGCATCGGTATGCGACTTCATTCTCTTATATATGCGGCAATTGCCAATGTGCCTCTTATCGGCATATCCTATGACCCGAAAATCAAGGGCTTCCTTGATTATACTGCACAGGATTTATACAGCAGTATTTCCGACTTCACTGATGGGGTGGGAATTGAATTGGTAGAGAGACTGTTTGATAATTATGATGACATCAGACATACCCTTGAGAGTCAGTATGAGCTGCTAAAGGAAAAGGCACAGAGCAACGGTAAAATCGCAGTGGATTTATACGAAAAAGGAAGTGTGGAGCTTGAAAAATAAAGAAACTCCCAAAACAATGCTTCTGACGGCAGGCTTTATGGCGTTTGCCACCTTCACGTCAAAGGCATTGGGTCTTGTACGTGACTCTATGATGGGTGCGTACTTTGGTATCGGTGTTGAGGCGGATGCTTTTATGGCGGCATCAAAGCTTCCCACAACCTTATTTGACATAGTAATCGGCGGAGTAATATCGGCAAGCTTTATTCCGGTTTTCAACGGAGTGCTTGCAAAGGATGGTGAGAGTAAGGCTCGCGGCTTTGCCAATAAGTTTATCACTATGATAATACTTCTTACTCTCATAATTTCAACTCTGGGAATTTTATTCAGAGAGCCATTGGTGACATTTATGGCACCTAACTTTGGGGCGGAGACTCATGCCCTTGCGGTAAAGCTTACATCTATAATGTTCCCCATGATAATATTCACAGGTCTGGCATTTTCCTTTGTGGGTGTTTTGCAATCCTACGGTGAGTATAACATACCGTCCATTATAAGCCTTGTATCAAATGTGGCAATAATATTGTATTTTATGCTTTTTGGTAAAAGGTTTGGCGTCTACGGACTTGCGGTTACTATGCTTATTGCGTGGTCCTTGCAGGTAGTGGTGCAAATTCCATCACTTGTAAAGCTTAAATTTCGATACAAGACTGATTTCAGGCTACGCGATGGAAATATACGTGCCGCAATTACCCTTGCGATACCTATGCTTGTAAGTACATGGGTACAACCTCTGTACACTCTTGTAAATGCACGCTTTGCATCCCATATGTCGGGAGCATATTCCTCATTAGAGTATGCAAACCGCTTATATCTCATAATGACAGGCGTGTTCTCCTTCGTGGTAACAAACCTTGTTTTCCCGAAGCTTGCAAGAGCAAATGCAGACGAGGACAAGGAAAAGGCAAACCAGCTTGTGTCAATGTCATTGAAGGCAATAATAATGATTATTGCACCTCTGATGGCAGGAGTGATAATTCTTGCAAGACCTGTTACCAATATTATTTACGGCTATGGTGCTCTGGCAGAGGATGCAGGTGTGGTAGCCTCAGCCCTTTCCTGCTATGCCGTAGGAATGGTGTTTCTTGCAGTAAATGAGGTTTTTTCAAAAACCTTCTTCTCAATGAGAAAATCGGTTACACCTATGGTAACCTCTTTGATAAGTATGGGATTTAACATACTGTTTGTGCTTGTAATATACGATTTTATAAAGTTGGATGTAGTGAAGCTCACAGGAGGCCTTGCCCTTGCGGCGGCACTTGGAAGTGTTGTAAATGCTGTTCTTAACGGTGGTGTACTTATAAAGCAGAATCCTGCGATTATGGGTAAGAGTGATGCTTTGTCGATAGGAAAGATTGTTATCGCGACCTGTGTGATGGCGGTTGCGGTAAAGCTTTTGTACGTCTTTATGGGTGCATGGGAGAGTACATTGGGTAACATTATGGTATGCAGTGTATGTGCATTAGCAGGGATTATTGTATATGCAGTAATGCTTGTGGTGCTTAAGGTTAAGGAATTTACGGGACTTATCCCGAAAAATAACAAAGGAGTTGAGCCGAAAACGTGAAAAGTTTAATATTAAGCTCAATGGTATCGCTTGCGAAGAAAACCAAGGATAAGTTTTCACAGAGCAAGCTGGGAGCATTGATTACAAATATAACCAATGCTACGGGCCGTAGCTGGCAAAACAGTGCCATCATACGTTTTTTAAAACATGACATAAAGGGCGAGAGCTTTATTGGGAGAATTATATATGCACCCTTTACCTTTCTTGAATTTCTGTCACACAAGCTATCGGATAAGCTATCGGATAAAATTGAAAGAAGTATAATTTGCAGTACGGCACGAAGCTTTGTTCATAGCTTTATGGCAATGAGCACCCGATTCTTTGGTGTTATGCTTTTGACGTCAACGGTTATATATAATATTCTGAAGCTATATGAGAGCCATACGGTAAACAAGATCGTGCTTGTTGCCTCAGTGGTGGGAGCTATATTTATAATTCCCGACGCAAAAGTTATGGGCTATCTAAATGGCTCAAGGCTTGTGAGCTTTATAAAGGCGTGCTGTGGTGTTAAGAATATCAGCTTCAGCTTTTATAATGAAGAGGTTACGGGCAAACGACTAAGCCTGGTGGCCGCAATCGCGGGAGGCGTGTTGACAGGTGCAATAGCATTTTTGTCACCCCTTTTGGGACTTTTGGTGCCCTTCGGAATATTCGGTATGCTTCTTGTGTTGGAGTATCCCGTAACAGGCGTATATGCGGCAGTAATTGTCGCTCCTTTAATTCCGTTCTCATCAATGCCTTTGGCAGGCATTTGCATATGGACAACCATAAGCCTGGCGTTGAAATCCATCTACACAAAGGACTTTAAATGGAAGAGAGAGGGAACAGGAATAGCGTTGGTGCTGTTCTTGGGAGTGCTTTTTGTATCCTCCGTATTTTCCTTTGCGAGAATTAAAAGTCTTGTTGTATGGGCAATGTATTTTGTATTTGTAACCTTCTATTTTACGGTTATAAACACAATCAAATCGCGTGAGCAGTTATATGGCCTATTAAGACTTTTTGTAATAAGCGGTGCGATTGTGGCGTTGTACGGTGTAATGCAGTATATATTCGGATGGACAACCTCAAATGCGTGGATTGACGAGGAAATGTTTGAGGAAGATACTATGCGAGTTTTCTCAACTCTTGCAAATCCCAATGTATTGGGCGAGTACTTGTTGCTGGTTATTCCGCCTGCGGTGGTGTTCTTCTTAAAGGACAAGGCAAAGAGCCTGTCAAAGTGGGTGTATTTAGCAATAGCAGGAGTAATGATACTTTGTTTGGTGCTGACACAGTCACGAGGCTGTTGGCTTGGCTTTATGGCTTGCATTGCAGTATTTATAACATTCTGGGAAGGTCGCTTGTGGGCGCTTGTGCCTCCGGCACTTTGCATACTGCCCTTTGTCCTGCCTCAGACGGTTATTGAAAGACTGATGAGTATAGGTGATATGGGTGATTCCTCCACCTCCTACAGAGTATCAATCTGGATGGGAGCAACGGGAATTTTAAAAAACTATCTCATAGGAGGTATCGGTATGGGTGAGGGAGCATTTTCGGAGGTTTATCCCTTGTTCTCATATAATGCAATTGTGGCCCCCCATTCACATAATACCTTCATACAGCTTTTGGTTGAGGGCGGTATCGGTGCCCTGGCAATATTTATTGCGGTATTGGTTTGCTACTTTAAATCGGCAAATAAGGTATATTTAAGAGATGACCGAAAGAGCCTTGATTCAATGATGGCACTTGGCTTAGGTGCAGGAGTTGTGGGCTTCTTGGTACAGAGTATGTTTGACTATACCTTCTACAATTATCGAGTGATGGCGGTATTCTTTATGGTGCTTGCTATCGGCGTAGCTATGAAATATATCCCTAAGGAAATAAATCAGGAAGGAGAGGCAAAATGACAAAGATTAAGGTTATAGAGGTATCCTCGGACTCCAATATCGGCGGAGCAGGAAGGGTACTGATTACACTTTTGAAGAATTTTGATTATGACAGGTTTGAAATCAAGGTAATTCTGCCTCCCGACAGTCTGTTGAAGCCTGAGATTGATGCCTTGGGCGTTGAGGTTATAGAGGTGGAGGGAATAGCGGAGAAATCTCTTGATTTGAACTCCATAAAAGCTCTTGAAAGGATTTTCAGAAAAGAGAAACCGCAAATTGTTCATACCCATGCGAGTATGTCGGCGCGAATTGCGGCAAGGCGTGCAGGAGCGAAGGTTATATACACACGCCATAGCGTGTTCCCTCAGCCTAAGTATCTTACATCCTTCCCGGGTAAACAGCTTAACGGCTTTATTAACAACCATTATTCCGATGGCATCATTGCGGTTGCAGAGGCGGCAAAGGATAACCTTACCGACACAGGAGTTAGTGATGCAAAAATACGTGTTGTACTAAATGGTGTTGACGGTCTGCCTGAGCTAAGTGAGGAAAAAAAGGCAGAAATCCGAAGCTCCTTCGGTGTTGAGTCGGGGGAGAAGGTAATCTCTATAGTTGCAAGACTTGAGGACATAAAGGGCCACATTTACTTTATAGAAGCGGCAAAGATGCTTCTTGAAATGGGAATAAACGCACGATTCTTTATTGCAGGAACAGGCTCCTATGAGGCTACCCTTAAGAAGAAGGTGCAGGAATTAATGCTTGAAGATAAGGTTATATTTACAGGCTTTATCACCAATGTAGACGAACTTATGTCTATAACCGATATTCAGGTGAACGCATCCTACGGTACAGAGGCAACAAGCCTTGCATTGCTGGAGGGTATGAGCCTTGGAGTACCTGCGGTGGTATCGGACTTTGGCGGTAACCCCGGCGTTATAAAGGACGGAAGAAACGGCTTTGTGGTTACAAGGCAGAATTCTGCGGCACTGAAGAAGGGTATAGAAAGACTACTTATGGATGAGGATGTATACAGAGAGCTATCAGAGGGCAGTAAGGAAATATTCAACTCTACATTTACATCCGTTGCAATGACAAGAAATACAGAAAAAATGTATATGGATGTACTGGAAAGGAACGTGTGATAATGAAAAAGAAATGGACAGTTATTGACACATTAATAGTAATTGCCGTATTGGTTGTGGGCGTTGTTTTGTTCAAGATATTCGGCGGAAACGTGGGGATGGGTGAAAAGACAACAATTTACGCGACAGTGCTGTTGGCACGAGAGGAAAAGGCGGTTGCCGACGCTATTGCGGTGGGTGATGAAATTGTAGTAAGTCTTACAGAGAAGGATTCAGGCACTCTTACATCGGTAGAGGTTAAAGAGGCGGAGGCAATGGTATACAATGCCATTGACGGAAGCTATCATAACCAGAAGGTAGAGGATAGGGTTGACATTTATGCAACCCTGGAGCTTGAGGTATCAGAGACGGATTTTGCGTACTCTACAGGGACAACCTTTGTTAAGGTTGGTGAGAGTATGCCCTTCAGAGGTAAGGGCTATGCTCTTGAGGGCTATGTAATAGAGATTAACGAAAAGGAGGCAGAGTGATATGACAAAGGACGGAAAAATCAAAGGCAAGTTCAATGTTATTGACCTTCTTGCCATACTGTTGGTTGTTGTGGTAATCGCAGGTATTGCAATGCGATTTGGTACAGGCGTTACAGATGCAGTTCAGTCGGATGAGGAGTTTATATACACCATGCGAGTTGAGGGTGTAAGGGATTACACTATTAGGGCGTTGGAAAAGGGTGGAAAGGTAACAGATAAAAAATCAACCATGGATTTGGGTGAGATATTGTCTGTGGAGGCATCACCTGCAGTAACAGATTCCGAGAGAGCAGATGGTACAATGATAAAAACAGAGCTACCGGACAGATATACTGCCCTGGTTACAATCAAGACCTACGGCAAGGAGTCAGCCAATAGCTACATTATCGCAGACTCAAACGAGCTTTCTGTTGGCAGAAATACAGAGCTGTTTACAAAATATGCCCATACCTCAGGTAAGATTATGAGTGTAGAAAAGGTAGAGAAATAATAATAAACCGTCCTCTTGCGAGGTCGGTTTTCTACATTTTTTATATATTGTGACAATTTTTTTGGTAATTAGTAAAATTTAATGGAAGAATTAGAAATTAAATTGACAATTTTTACATAATATTGTATACTATGTATAGTATATTAGAAAGGAACGTTCCAATATGGACTACGGAATTTATAAAAAGCCTCTATACGAGACACACGAAATTACTGACTTGCGTGATATGATTCGCAAGAGTAGTGAGATGTATGCTGAAAAGGCTGCATTTTTGGTAAAGAAGGACGGACAGTATTCCCCGATTTCATATATGCAGTATATGGCAGACATAAATGCCCTTGGTACAAAGCTTATTGACATGGGCTTGAAGGGTGAGAAAATTGCCGTAATCGGTGAAACCTCGTACGGCTGGTATTTGTCATACCTTGCAGTTGTATGCGGTGTGGGTGTTGTTGTACCTCTTGACAAGGAGCTTCCCAAGGAGGAGATTGATAATCTTATTAAGGTGGCAGATGTTAAAGCGATTATCTATTCACCCAAGGTAAAGACTATTGACGACACAATTGACGTTCCTCATAAGATAAAGATGGGCGAGGAGCTTGACACGCTTGTTGCAGAGGGTAAGGAGCTGCTAAAGGCAGGAAACCGCGAGTTTTTGGATGCGGTAATTGACCCTGAGGAGATGTCAATACTATTGTTCACATCAGGGACAACAGGTATGGCAAAGGGTGTTATGCATAACCACCGCACAATCTGTGTAAACCTTATGTCGATGGTAACAATGTTCCAGCTTTACACAAGTGATATATTCTTGTCGGTATTGCCCATTCATCACACCTATGAGTGTACCTGCGGATTTCTGTGTCCTATTATGAAGGGTTGTACAGTTGCAGTCTGCGAGGGCTTGAAGTATGTTGTACAGAATCTAAAGGAATCAAAGGCAACAATTGTGTTGGGTGTTCCCCTGATGTTTGAGAAAGTGTGGAGAACAATCAACAAGACCATTGACAAGAACGGAATGCGTAAGAAGGTTAATTTGGGACTTGCGATTTCAAAGGTTGCAGGCGTGGTAGGTATTGACATTAAGCGTAAATTGTTCAAGCAAATTCACGATAACTTTGGCGGCAATATCCGTACCTTTATCAGTGGTGCGGCGGCGATTGACCCCAGTGTTGCGGCGGGCTTCCGTTCAATCGGTATTCAGCTATTGCAGGGCTACGGCTTGACAGAGTGTGCGCCTATTGCGGCATTGAACCGTGATATATGGTCAAAGGATTCGGCGGCAGGTCTTCCCTTGCCTGGAGTAGAATTGAAGATTGATAATCCTAACAAGGATGGCGTTGGTGAAATCCTTATTAAGGGCGGTAATGTAATGCTTGGTTATTACGAGGCACCTGAGCTTACTGCGGATGCAATCGTTGACGGCTGGTATCACAGTGGTGACCTTGGCTACATTGACAAGGACGGCTTCTTGCATATCACAGGCAGAATGAAGAGTGTAATCATCACAAAGAATGGTAAAAATGTATTCCCTGAGGAGATTGAAACATATCTTGGCAGAAGCAGATTTATTGAGGATAGCTTAGTGCAGGGTAGAGAAAAGGGCGACGATGTGATAATCTCAGCTCAGATTATACCCAACTATCCTGAGGTAGAGGCAGAGCTTGGCGCTGACTACACAGAGGACCAGCTATTGGGACTTATCAAGGCAGAGCTTGATGCAGTAAATGATATTACTCAGAGCTATAAGAGAGTCACAAAGTACAGCATTAGAACCCGTCCGTTCCTGAAGACAACAACCCAAAAGATTCAGCGCTTTAAGGCTGAAAACATTTCTGATGAAGGAAACATTATCGGTAAATAATGAAAGAGAAACGCAGTCGGCATGACCGACTGCGTTTTTATTAAAAAGTTAATTGAAGCCTTGTAAAATCTATGCATTTATTGTATAATATATTGTAGGGATATTGACATTTCGGGACAGGAAATGTCGGATTAACTACTTTAAATCAGAGGTGAAGGAAATGGAGCTTCTAAAATGGCTTCAGGAGATAAGAACGCCGTTATTTGACGGATTTTTCTCATACATAACTATGCTTGGTGAAGAGCTTTTAGTTATAAGCGTTGCATTACTGTTAGTGTGGTG
>JAZOBR010000026.1:0-2289 GCA_045596105.1 Candidatus Ornithomonoglobus sp. | reverse complement strand
GCTTTACCTTTTCAAGGTAATCATCATATGTGCACATACGGTCGGTAATTGAGCCGTCGGCATTGATACGGATAATCCTGTTTGCAATGGTGTTTATAAACTCGTGGTCGTGGGATGCAAAAATTACATTGCCCTTGAATGCCACAAGTCCGTTGTTTACTGCGGTGATTGACTCCAGGTCAAGGTGGTTTGTAGGTTGGTCAAGGATTAGTACATTTGAGCCGTAAAGCATCATCCTCGATAGCATACACCTTACCTTCTCACCACCCGACAGGACTCTTACCTCCTTGAACACATCGTCACCCGAGAACAACATTCTGCCCAAGAAGCCACGAATATATGTCTCGTTCTGTGTTTCAAAGCCTGGCTTTGAATACTGTCTCAGCCAATCGCAAAGGTTAAGGGTGCATCCGTCAAAATACTCGTTGTTGTCCTTGGGGAAATAGCTTCTTGAGGTGCTGACACCCCACTTGATGCTACCTGAATCAGGCTCATCCTCCTCTGCTAATATCTTCAATAATGCAGTTACAGCAAGCTCATTCTCACCGATAATTGCAATCTTTTCGTCATGATTTAAAGTGAAGGATACATCCTTCAAAAGTACATCACCGTTTAGTGACTTTGATACAGAATCAACTGTCAGAAGGTCCTTACCTGCCTCTCTGTCCATCTCAAAACCGACAAAGGGATAACGGCGTGAGGATGCAGGCATCTCGTTAACAGTCAACTTATCAAGCATCTTTCTGCGACTTGTTGCCTGCTTTGACTTTGACTTGTTGGCAGAGAAACGACGGATAAAGGTTTCAAGCTCCTGAATCTTCTCCTCGTTACGCTTGTTCTGTTGCTTAATCATCTTCTGTACAAGCTGTGATGACTCGTACCAGAACTCGTAGTTACCAACATACATTTTAATCTTGTTATAGTCAATGTCAACCATATGTGTACATACCACGTTCAAAAAGTATCTGTCATGGGATACCACAATAACAGTGCCGGGGTAGTCCATCAAAAACTCCTCCAGCCACTCAACAGCAGTAATATCAAGGTGGTTTGTAGGCTCATCAAGAAGGATAATATCGGGGTTACCGAACAGTGCCTGTGCCAATAGTACCTTCACCTTTTCGTTACCGCCAAGGTCACACATATTTGTATATAGAATATCCTCAGAAAGACCAAGGCCCTGAATAAGCTTTGAAGCGTCACTCTCCGCTTCCCAACCGTCCATCTCGGCAAATTCTGCCTCAAGCTCTGCGGCACGAATACCATCCTCGTCGGAAAAATCCTCCTTCATATAAAGGGCATCCTTCTCCTTCATAATGTCAAAAAGCTTTTTATTGCCCATTATAACAGTATCCAATACTGTAAATTCATCAAATTCAAAGTGGTCCTGTTTGAGGACTGACATTCTGCAGGTTGATGGTATTGATACATCTCCTGTTGATGATTCCAGGTCTCCCGAAAGAACTCTTAGAAAGGTTGACTTACCTGCACCATTAGCACCGATAACGCCATAGCAGTTACCAGGGGTGAATTTAAGGTCTACATCCTTAAATAGGGGTTGTCCGTCAAAATTTACGCTTAAATTTGTTATTGTAATCATTTTCTACCTCGTATTTTTATATACTATATTCCAATTTACATTATACTATATTTAATGCGGTAATGCAAGAGAAAAAGATTAATTTTGAAAAATATTTTTAAATACTTAGATTGTCATTTCATCACGGCTTTGCAAAAAAATCGGCGTTGCTGCAGCAACGCCGATCATGCTTTTAAAAAGGTTAGCTAAATGGGAGAAGTGCTCCCCTTTATATAAGCAATTATATAATTATAAATTTAATTATAGCTTTGTTGTGAAACTTAGAACTGTACGTCTACAGCCTCAAGTGCAGCAAAGTCGATTTGAGCTGTATAACGATTTGCTGAATCGCCAGCTTCCCAATTCGTCAAATTAGCACTTACTGTTGTTTCAACTGCCTCTGTATCAAATGAGGCGATATTCATTAAAGGTTCAAAATATGTTTTCATTATGAATTACCTCCTTTGATTAATTGTCTGCCTTAAGAACTAGCTTCGCAGCGAAGTTATCCTTATTAGCAAACGGAACGTTCATAATCAATACACCAAGCTGAGCTGATGAGCCTGTAATTGTTGTCTCACCCATTAGCTCAGCGATTGTTACCTGCTTAACGTCAACGCCATCAGTCATTCTGAAGTACTCATAAGCATCAATGACTGTAATTGTAGGTGATGTTACTGCCACCATGGTGTAGGGCTCACCCTTCCAGA
>JAZOBR010000025.1:0-6147 GCA_045596105.1 Candidatus Ornithomonoglobus sp. | reverse complement strand
CAAGAATCTCAACCAGCCGTTCCTCCTCTCCCAACTCCTTATGAGACGTATTTGTGCTATTCTTCTCAAAAAGTCCCGAGAGAAGGATAATCACAATCCCAATTATAGATATTATGATAAGTCCCCGATTATTCCGATTTTTAAGCAGTTTTTTAAGGTCCAAGATATTTCACCTCCGAGGCACCGTAGATTTCCCTGAGTCTGCCAATGGCTACACCATCAGGCTTCTCTCCCCTTATATGGATTGTGCCAACCCCCGAAATCTTACCCTCCGTATCCTTTGTAACCGTCACCCTTGCTACGCACTCCCGATCAAATTCACGCTTGAGTCTCTCCTTTACATCCATAGAAATCCTGCTTTCAAGCTCTTTTTTTATTTCATTGGAAAGAATTGCATCCCCCTTTGTTACAGACACCCTCACAGGCGGCATTTCCTCAGTAAGCTCACCGCCCACAAGTGCAATCACAGGCCTTGCGATACATATTGTTATAATAAGTCCCGTTACAAGGCTTATGTGCTTTTCCCACCTCTCAGGTGCCAAAAGCATCATAAGAGCACTCAAAACCGTCATAAGGGCAATTGTTATTACATACTCTCCCATACACTCTCCTATTGTGTCACACGCAATATGAGGCAAATGTTTATTATAAACATCACTGCCACAAGGACGCACACACCAAATAACGCCGTAAGGGACTCGGACACATCCCATAGCATATCTGTTATCCTTTTATCGGCAATTGGCTCTGATAACGCCGATATGAGCTTTAAAACCAACTGCATCAAACCGATTTTTAAAACAGGCGTTACAGTTAATAATGTTATTACGATTATTCCCGACACCCCAACTGCATTTTTTAAAACGGATGCCGATAGAGTGACGGTATCAAAGGTGTCGGACAGGAAATTGCCCACCAATGGCACCAGGGAGCCTACCGCAAATTTTGCCGCCTTTGCACCCACTGCATCTATGGCAGGAGCGCTAAAGCCGTAAATGGAATTGATACCAGTAAACACAGTAATTATAAATGCCAATATCCATTTATTAAGGGTCTTTATCATTTTTACAAACCTTGAAATACGCATTTTGTCCCCAAGATTTCCCGCCACCGACAGTACCGCACTATAGGTTATAAGAGGGAAAAGTGTGTGCTTTACAAGATGGGACACCACCACAACCGCTGTTGACAGAACAGGCTCAAACACCGCCGCTGAGGATGGCTTCGATGCCGCAAACAGTGTCACTATGATTACAGGGGTGAGCTTTCCCATAAAATCACACATATTAAAAATTACTTCCCTTGCATAGCCTATGCATAAGGAAAAGCATGATAGCACCAAGGATGCCGTTACGGCAAAGAAAATGAAAAAGGCACCATCGGCATGTCCGCCCCTGCCCAAACTAAAATTTAGTGTCCCCACAGTTGATGAGAGCAAGGACATTACAAGAATTGCAAGAGCAATGGCAATAAACCCTTTTATTTCCCCTGCCACACTGCCAAGCACATTATTCATAACATCAATCGGTGACAGAGACAAATCTCCTGCCATTGCCTGTCGCGTCCATTCACCAAACTCATCGTAGCCTTCAATCTGCGGTATTTCAATAGCATAAGCAGATACAGGGATAAAAAGCATTATCAGGATAAAAAACACGCATCTTTTCATATATCTTTTACCACCTCGATGCACATTTTCAAAAAATCCGATATGACAGGAATCGTAAGCAGAAGAATTGCCACCTTTCCTACCATCTCTACCTTTGATGCAATCGCACTCTCCCCTGCATCACGAAGTATGTCCCCTGCAAATTGAGATATATAGGCTATACCCATTGCTTTTATGGCAACGGAGAAATACTTGATTGTAACCCCGCTTGTGTCTATTACCTCACCAATTCTCTCTACCGCCTCACCGATTCCCATTGCAACCTCAAAGGCAATTATAACCGAGGTTACAAGGGTTATCCCCATACTAAGCTCGGGCCGTTCCTTGCGAAGGGTGATGGATAGCATCGCCCCCATAAGTCCCACACCCACAAGGGCTCCTACGCTTTTCATAGGTTAAAAATAGCTTTTATCTGTTGGAAAAGCCGAGCAATCTCACCTGTTAGCATAAACAGCACAACCACAAGTCCTGCAATGGTTATAAGCAGTGCCTGCTCGTCCCGACCTGCCCGAGACAAAAGCTGATTAATTACCGCCACCACTATCCCTATTCCTGCAATTTGAAATATCATATCAATGTTCATTTTTCTCCTCCGTTATAAAAGTATAATTAAGATAAATACCCCAAACAAAAAGCCACACCCTCTGTACACCTTGGCTAATCTCATATACTCATCCTTTGACGTCTCCCATTGTTCCCGCAGGTCACAAATGGTAATGTTAATACACTTTATCTGTCCCCCTGTGTCACTCTTTCCAAGGCTCTCCCCAAGTCTTTTTATTATTTTTATATCCTCGTCAGTAAGGTGATACGCCTCGCCCAGGCTTCCACACCCACTCTCCCACGCCTGCCTTAACCCCTCCTTTTCCATCCTCTCACTGCACTCTGTAAAAAACGGATTATTCAACCGCCTGAAAATGCTTTTTAAATCGAATCTCGCAAACTCAATATTTGATTTGACTCTTTCAAGAGAATGTATAAGCTCACCTAAAAGCTCTGCTCTTTTCTTCAGGCTATGGCTCATTTTAAAGCCTATGGCAGTGCTTACAAAAAATAGTAAGCCACCCCCCACCGTTTTAAGCATCCCTTATGTCCTCCACACGCTCTATGGTCCCTACACCATTTCGCCTTGAAAGTATCACCGCCAAATCAAACATTTTCAGGAGCCTTTTGAATTCTACTCTGTTTTGCAACTGTTCCGTGTCCCTGCCGTGTGCGGATGCAATAACACCTACTCCTGAGTTTACAGCATTGAAAACTGCATCACAATCCTCAATGCGTCCCAGCTCATCACATATGATAACCTCAGGTGACATAGACCTCAAAAGTGTGTTTATGGCATAAGCCTTGGGGCAGTTTTCCAAAACCGCAGTCCGCATCCCTAATGTAAAGCTTGCCACACCGTTTACCATACCTGCAATTTCGCATCTCTCGTCGGATATTGCCACATTATAGCCTCCGTCGGACAGCTCCCTTGCAATATCACGCAAAAGAGTTGTTTTACCGCATCCAGGTGGTGATATGATAAGTGTGTTGTTAAGCCCCCCCTCTGTGATTTTCTCACAGAGTTCTCGGGATATACCTACCACCTCATTTGCAATACGGATATTCATAGCAGAGATGTTCTTTATGTACTCCACTCCCCCGTCGCCTATTACGGCAGTTCCTGTAATTCCCACTCTGTGTCCGCCGTCAATGGTTATGTATCCGTTTTTTATTTCCTCTGTCACCGCATAAACCGATGCTTTGGTAAGCCGTTCAACAATACCCTCAATATCATTACGGCTTAGTTTAACCGAGCCACCAACATCCTGTGACAATATGCCCTTGTGGTTGAGAAAATAATCGCCATCGTGATAACGCAAAAGGATAGGTTGTCCAAAAATCAGTCGTATTTCCTCTGCCTCGTCAAGATTTATATTCAGAAGCAACCGTTTTATGGTTGGTGGAAACAGCGTAAGGATTGAACCATAGCCACTCACAGACTCATTCATTGCAATGTGCATCAAATCACTCCCTTTGGTTTATAATCCATTCTATTTATGTTTGTCCAATGTTAGAACATAATTGGGGAAATTAAAATTTATACTATTGCATCACATGGGGAAATATGATAGAATTATAGAGATATTTGTTTGAGAGGGTATTATTGATGAGTGTAATTGAAGTTTTACTTATAGCAATCGGGTTGTCTATGGATGCCTTTGCGGTTTCTGTCTGCAAGGGACTTGCCACCGAGAAGGTGTCTACGCGCCATTTTCTGCTTGCAGGAATATGGTTTGGCGGTTTTCAGTCACTGATGCCCACCATCGGTTTCATCCTTGGTGCAACCTTTGAAGGCTATATAACCGCAATTGACCATTGGATAGCTTTTGTGTTACTTGTAATAATCGGTGCGGGTATGATTAAGGAAACATTTGAAAAGGACGACGAGAAGGCAGATGCATCCTTCACCCCTATGGCTATGCTGATATTAGCAGTGGCAACCTCTATCGATGCCCTTGCGGTGGGTGTTACCTTTGCATTTATGATAAAGAGCATTGCGGAGCTTATCTTTGCCGTTACATCAATAGGTATTATCACCTTTATCCTATCGGGTTTTGGGATTAAGATTGGCAGTGTTTTCGGCACACGCTATAAAAAGAAAGCAGAGCTTACAGGCGGAATTATCCTGATAGTAATGGGAACAAAATTTCTTTTGGAGGGACTTGGCATAATCGCATAACCCTTGACATTAAAGGACATTTTTAGTATAATTAGAATATTAAAGTGAGGTGGATAGAATGCCTATTAAAATAGCCGACCAATTACCGGCAACCAAACAGTTGACTAAGGAAAATATATTTGTTATGACGGAGAAGCGTGCCGCAAGGCAGGACATCCGTCCGCTTAAAATTGCAATCGTAAACCTGATGCCCGAAAAGATTAAGACGGAAACACAGATTTTGCGTTTGCTTTCAAATTCACCCCTGCAGGTCGAGGTTGACCTTATTCAGATGTCAACCCACATTTCAAAGAACACCTCTGACGAGCATCTGTCAGCATTTTATAAGGTTTTTTCAGACATTTCCGACCAGAAGTTTGACGGGATGATTATTACGGGTGCGCCCGTTGAAAATATAGAATTTGAGAAGGTTGATTACTGGGACGAGCTGAAGGAAATAATGGAGTGGTCAAAGACCCACGTTACATCCACCCTGCATATATGCTGGGCTGCGCAGGCAGGGCTTTACTATCACTATCGTATTCCCAAGCATCCCTTAGAAAGCAAATGCTCAGGAGTATTTGAGCATCGGGTACGCCGTTCAACGGCAAAGCTTGTTCGTGGCTTTGACAGTACCTTCTATGCCCCCCATTCACGCCATACCGAGGTAAGGGCGGAGGATATAGAGAAGATTTCCGAGCTCGAAATTCTCGCAGACTCCGAGGACGCGGGAGTATATATTGTAACGGTTAAAAAGGGCAGGCAGATATTTGTTATGGGGCATAGCGAATATGATGCAGACACATTGAAAAATGAGTATGTAAGAGACTTGGGCAAGGGTATGAATCCTATTATCCCTAAGAACTATTTTCCCAACAACGACCCTAACCGAAAGCCTATGGTAAGATGGCGGTCTCACGCCCACCTACTGTTTTCAAACTGGCTTAACTACTTCGTATACCAGATTACACCATACAACATTGATGACATCAAATAATTTTTGTGTTTATGTATAAAAAAAGCGTTGAAGAAATAGCAAAACGAGAAAAAAGTAACAATTTGAATTTTTTTCAAAATATCTATTGACAAACCATAAAATATTTGCTATAATAGTCAATGTTGATGCGGCTGTGGCGGAATTGGCAGACGCGCTAGACTTTGCTTCATCCACCTCGGTGAAAGAATTGTTGATTACGGTTTTTCCGTTTTCATAGATGAGGATTAAGCGTTTTTGCTCCTCCTCGGTTAACCTCTACCGTGTAAAAATTAAGAGGTAAAACTTAATATGCGGCTGTGGCGGAATTGGCAGACGCGCTAGACTTAGGATCTAGTGTCAATGACGTGGGGGTTCAAGTCCCTTCAGCCGCACCACCACCCAAAACACTTATAGGATTTCCCTATAAGTGTTTTGTTGTTAATGGAATAAATTTATGCTCCCATGTTTAAGATTTCGTTATCTACAATCATATACTTTTTGAGTAAAGACTCTTTTGCATTACTGATGTTATTTTCGGCTATGATGTCATCGAGTAGTTCTATAGAATGTTTGAGAGTAGATTTTCGTTCCTTGATTGTTTTATCAAGATTTTCTATCTCATAAACTTCCTTTTTAAAGCTCTCAATGTCATTTCGTCTTACCTCAATCATCTTGTCATACATATCAGCATTTTGCTTATCCTCAATCCTTTCCATAAGGATTTTCTGGATTTCAAGTTCTGTATCCGAAATTCTATCTCTTAGATTTTCGAGTCTTTTCTCTGTTGTAGATTTTCCG
>JAZOBR010000024.1:0-2920 GCA_045596105.1 Candidatus Ornithomonoglobus sp. | reverse complement strand
TAGCACCCAGAACAACTGCCAAAACGGCAACGATAACAACCGTCTTGTACTTTTTCCGTCTTATCTTTTTTATATTCCTAAGACGAGCCTCAAGAGTATTTGCCTTATTGCGGGCAATACGCTCCTCCTGAAGCTTCCTTAATTTCTCTTCCTTGCCATTCTTTTTACGTACGGAGGTATTACATCTATCACAGAAACGTGCATCATCCGGCAACTTCTTACCGCAGACCTTACAATACACGATTATTCCCCTCTCGAAATTTTCATATTTAATATATAGATTATACTATATATATATTGTTTTTGCAAGGATTTTTTTCTTAATTACCGCATCGCATTTTAACCAAAAAAAACGCAGTTGAAATCAACTGCGTTTTTTCTTAGTTCTTTAAACTGTTTATTGGTGCGGGAATTCTGCCGCCGCGGGCAACAAATTCTTCACTTGACTTTTTGTTTACCCTCATAACAGGGCCTGTCCCCAACAGACCGCCAAACTCAACCACGTCACCCTCCTTGCAACCGGGCGCAGGAATAACTCTTACCGCTGTGGTTTTTTGGTTTATCATACCGATTGCCGCCTCGTCAGCAATGATTGCCGAAATGGTTGCCGCGGTTGTGTCACCGGGCACAACTATCATATCAAGGCCAACTGAACAAACACAGGTCATTGCCTCAAGCTTTTCAAGGGACAATGCGCCACTCTTTGTCGCCGCAATCATACCTGCATCTTCACTTACAGGGATGAAAGCACCCGAAAGGCCTCCAACATAGCCTGATGCCATTACACCGCCCTTTTTAACTGCATCGTTAAGCAATGCCAACGCCGCAGTAGTGCCGTGAGTACCGCACTGCTCCAGACCCATTTCCTCCAATATATATGCAACACTATCACCTACTGCAGGAGTCGGTGCTAAAGACAGGTCTACGATACCAAAAGGTACGCCCAGACGCTTTGACGCTTCCTGTGCAACAAGCTGTCCCATTCTTGTAATCTTAAATGCTGTCTTCTTGATAGTTTCTGCAACTACGCCAAAGTCCTTACCCTTAACCTTCTCAAGGGCACACTTAACAACGCCGGGGCCTGAAACGCCTACATTAATCACGCACTCGCCTTCACCCTCACCTAAGAATGCACCTGCCATAAAGGGGTTATCCTCAACAGCGTTACAGAATATAACAAGCTTTGCACAGGCAAAACCCTGTGTTGACTTTGTCAAATCTGCCGCTTCCTTAACTATCTCCCCCATTCTCTTTACGGCATCCATATTGATACCCGCACGGGTTGAACCGATATTAACACTTGAGCATACAATATCAGTTTCTGCCAGAGCGCGTGGAATTGAATCTATAAGCACCCTTTCACCGTTTGTGAAGCCCTTATGCACCAATGCACTGTATCCACCGATAAAGTTCACGCCTACCGCCCTTGCGGCACTGTCAAGTGCTTTTGCAAGCTTGATACACTTTTCAATCGTAGGATTTTCGAGGGAATCCACAAGGGTTGCAATGGGCGTAACGGAAATTCTCTTATTTATAATGGGAATACCGTACTGCGCCTCTATATCCTCACCTGTTTTTACTAAATCCTTTGCACAGGTTGTAATCTTTTCATAAACCTTCCTTGCAACCTCATCAACATCAGGACCTGCACATGATTTAAGAGAGATACCCATGGTTATTGTACGAATATCAAGGTTCTCATCCTCAATCATATTTATTGTTTCTATAATTTCAAAGGGATTAATCATAATGTACCTCCCTTATATTCTGTGCATTGATGAGAAAATCTCCTCACGCTGAACATGGATTGAAAGACCCATCTCCTCTGCTACCTTATCAAGACTATCTGAAATATTACCGATTGAGGTTGATGACTTGTCAAACTCAACCATCATAATCATTGTAAACATATCCTGCATAATTGTCTGAGAAATATCAACTACGTTTACATCATTCTCAAACAACACTCGGGTAACATTTGCTATAATTCCCTTTTTATCTTTACCAACTACTGTTACTATTGCTTTCATAGGATTTGTCCTTTCTTATTTTCGTCTTTGTCTTAGTGCCTCATACATAAGCACGCCTGCCGCAACGGATGCGTTAAGTGAGTTAATCTCACCATACATAGGAATTGATGCAATAAAATCACACTTCTCACGGACAAGTCGGCTTACGCCCTTGCCCTCACTGCCAACTACTATTGCAAGCTTACCCTTCAGGTCAATGTCATACATTGCCTGTCCATCCATATCAGCCGCCGTTACCCAGAATCCTGAGTTCTTCAGCTCATCAATGGTTGATGCTAAATTTGTTACCTTTGCTACGGGGGTATACTCAGCCGCACCCACAGATGTTTTCATAACGACACTGTTTACTCCTGCGCTCTCGTGCTTGGGTATAATAACGCCATGCGCACCTACGCAGTTTGCAGTACGGATTATAGCGCCAAGGTTATGGGGGTCGGTTATCTTGTCGCAAAGAATTACAAATGGACTCTCACCTTTGTCCTCGGCATTTTTAAGTATGTCCTCTACCGTCTTGTACTGATAAGCACTTACCATGGCTATTACGCCCTGATGATTCTCACCGCCTGCCATTTTATCAAGACGGACACCATCTGCCTGCTGAATGATAATATTATTCTTCTTTGCCAAATCAATTATGGGGATAAGTGACTTAGCATAGGGTCCGCTTTTAATAATAAGCTTCTCTATAGGATGAGAGCTTTTAAGCGCTTCAAGAACGGGCCCTCGTCCAAAAATTATATCTTCCATTGTCTTTCTCCATATTAAAGTAAAAGGGGCTGACTGTGCCCCTTTCTTCTTTATCATATTATTTTGCCAAGAACTTATCGTGGATAGCGACAACTGCCGCCTCTGCATCCTTCTGCTCAACCAAAACTGAAATCTTCATCTCT
>JAZOBR010000023.1:0-3762 GCA_045596105.1 Candidatus Ornithomonoglobus sp. | reverse complement strand
AATAAATGCCAATCTGTTTTTGAGTTTAACGCAGGATTCATCACAGATATATGATTCATTTCAACTGCATGAAAAGGTTCGTCATGCATTCTTTGATTATAATGAGCAAAAAAGGCAACAGGCAGAAAAAAGAAAGACTTTAAATCGTTTCAATAGGGTTGTTGAAATGATAGAGACTCTTGAAAAAGAGATAGATGAGTTGAATGCCGAGATGCAAAAGCCAGAATACTCCGCAGATTTCACTAAGCTAAATGAATTGTCGCAACAATGCGAGAATAAAAATTCAGAGCTTATGGCTCTTATGGAGGAATGGGAAGAGCTTGAGCATGAGATAGAATCGAAAGGATATTAAAATGAGGGCGGTTGTACAAAGAGTAAAGGAAGCATCGGTTGTAATCGACACCAAGGTGGTTGGGAAAATCGACCATGGCTTACTTGTGTTTTTGGGTGTTGGTGACGGAGATACGGATGTTGATTTAAAATACATTGCAGATAAGGTAACGGGACTACGTATTTTCTCTGACGAGGATGATAAAATGAATCTGTCGGTAAAGGATGTTAAGGGACAGGTATTGGCAGTTTCTCAATTCACCCTTTATGGTGATTGCAGAAAGGGTCGCAGACCTAACTTCACTTCATCAATGGAGCCTGTCGGTGCAGAAAAAATGTACGAAAAATTCAAGGAGCTTATAAAGGCAGAGGGAATTGGAGTAGCATCAGGTGAGTTTGGTGCGGATATGAGTGTTTCGCTTGTTAATGACGGACCTGTGACAATAATTTTAGATAGCAGTAAGATTTTATAAAGGAGTGCATAATGCACTCCTTTATGCTTTGCTTGCGAAAATTGCACCTGCCAGACTTGAGAAAATTATGCCTGAGAACAGGGCGTATGTACGTGGCGTTGGATTTATATGCCCATTTAAGCTAAAGGATAGAATCAGCAATATTATACACATAATAATTCCTACCAGAAGAGAGTGTAATAATAGCTTCGAATCTGCAACCTTTCCGCACCCAAATGCACCTATGAATGTCCCGATTATAAATCCAGCAAAAACAATTACATTTCCAATGCTTTCTCTGATGGTATCAAAGTAAATCAGTAATGCACTGATTAGTAAAAAAACAGCGGATAATATTATTGTAATCATAGATGATTTTATAATGGATTTTATGTTCATTTACTCCACCTCGCGAATATATTTTACACTATTGCATTATATGTTTTAAAATACTGTAAAATACTATATTTTAAATTAAAAATTTTGAAAAATAGGTTGAATTACACCTTGATTTATGCTATAATTAAAAATAATATGCATTCTTATACATTTTTTGAAAAGGAAGGGATTTTTAATGTTAAAAAGTATGACCGGTTACGGCAGAGCCGAGGAGATAATCGGGGGTAAAAAAATAACAGTTGAGGTTAAGTCGATTAATCATAGATTTTCAGATTACAATATAAAGGTTCCGCGTCAATATGGCTTTATGGAGGAAAGAGCAAGACAGGTGCTATCGGAGAGAATTGCCCGTGGTAAAATTGATGTTTACATAGCCTTGGAGCACTGTGAGGAATCTGATAAGATTGTAACTCTTAACGAGGAGCTCGCAAAAAACTATGTTGAGGTTTTGCGTGAGCTTGGAAACAAATTATCATTAAAGGATGATTTGTCATTGTCAGTAATATCAGGCTTTGGTGATATATTTCACTCCGAGGTGAGACGTGGTGATGAGGATGAAATCTGGGCATCGGTCGTAACAGTTCTTAACAAAGCATTGGATGCATTTATAGAAATGCGTACCCGTGAGGGAGGCAGAATAGAGAAGGACCTTCGCCAGAGGGTAAGCTATATGCGTTCATTGGCAGAAGCGGTTGACAGACGCTCACCTGAAATAGTTGAGGAATATAAGGCAAGACTTTATTCTAAGATTAAAGAGGTTATCGGTGATGGTGATGTTGACGAAGCAAGAATTTTGACAGAGGTTGCTGTATTTGCCGATAAGGTAGCGGTAAACGAGGAGACTGTTAGATTAGCAAGTCATTATGATGAATTCTTCGAAATTATGGATTCAAATGAGCCTGCAGGCAGAAAGCTTGATTTCTTAATTCAGGAAATTAATCGTGAGGTAAACACCATCGGCTCAAAGGCATCAGACCTGGATGTTGCAAAGATTGTTGTAACCCTGAAGGGTGAAATAGAGAAGCTTAGAGAACAGATACAAAATATCGAATAATGAGGTAGGATATGAAGCTTATAAATGTTGGTTTTGGAAATATGATAAGTGCAAAGCGTGTTGTTGCGGTGGTAAGCCCTGATAGTGCACCTATCAAGCGTCTTATTCGTGAGGCAGAGGATAGAGGAATGCTTGTTAATGCAACCTATGGCAGACGTACTCGTTCAGTGGCTGTTATGGATTCAAAGCACATAATTCTTTCGGCAATTACACCTGAAAAGCTTGCAACAAGACTTGATGGTGATCATGACAACACAATAGATGATGACATTGAAGAATAAGGAGGATTTTTGATGAAAGGAACATTGTTTGTTTTATCGGGTCCATCCGGTACAGGTAAGGGTACTGTTTGTGCCGAACTGCTGAACCGAAACAAGAATTTGACCATATCGGTATCCGCCACTACCCGAGAAAGAAGAAAGGGTGAGGTGGACGGACAAACCTATCACTATGTTTCAAAAGCTGATTTTAAGGCAATGATAGAGCGTGGTGAAATGCTTGAATATGCACAGTATAGCGGTAACTATTACGGAACTCCCAAAAGCTCCGTTTTAGAGCTTATAAATAAGGGACAGGATGTTTTGCTTGAGATTGAGCCACAGGGTGCTTTGCAGGTAAAAACACTTATCCCTGAGGCAGTATTAGTGTTCTTAATTCCGCCGTCTATGGCAGAATTACATAAGAGGCTTACAGAACGAGGTCGTGAGAGTGAGAAAGAAATCACCCAAAGAATCAACACCTCAAAATGGGAGCTTAAACAAGCTGGGAAGTATAATAAAATAATCGTCAATGATAATCTTGAGGATTGCATTGGAGATGTGTTGAATTATATTGAACAGAAGAAAGCAGAATTTACAAAGGTAAATAATTTAATCAATGAAAGGTTTAATTAAGGAGGAAAATATTATGATGACAAATCCGGGAATCACAGAACTTGACAAGCATGTTGACAGCAGATACACTCTTGTATCAATGGTGTCAAAGCGTGCAAGAATGATTGGCGAAGAAAGAAACCTTGCAGAAACCAATGGAGAGGAATATGATGCTGAAGCAAATTCAGAGAAGCCTGTATCAAAGGCAGTTGGAGAGATTGTATCAGGCTCAATCAGTTATGTTCGTTCAGATGCAGTTGAGAATGCTTGTGCATATGAGCAGGACAAGATTGAGGCAATTGCTAATCTTGACAATGACGCTGAATAATAATGTTTGCTGAGGTAGTTGTAAGCCAACCCTCAAGAATGGTAGACCGCATATTTGATTATACTATACCTGAACATCTTAAGGATTATGTAAAAACAGGCACGCGTGTTATTGTGCCTTTTTCACGTAATAATGCAGAGATGGAAGGCTTTGTAATGCGAGTAAAGGACACAACTGATGCAAAACGCACAAAACCAATAATTGATATTGCGTCCGATGAGCCTGCATTCAAGGAAGATATGGTTGAGTTGATTGAGTATATGCATACAAGGTACCTTGCGACATACCTTGAGCTTATACACGCGGTTATACCAACAGGTACAAATA
>JAZOBR010000022.1:0-4989 GCA_045596105.1 Candidatus Ornithomonoglobus sp. | reverse complement strand
TAAAATAGAAATAAAGACCTACTATTACGGTAACAATAAGCTGCAAAAGGGACGTAATCTCACTCATAAAATTCATCCTTTCAAAAAACGCACATCTGCCCATTAGAACAGATGTGCAGGGATATATTACTATTATGTTATCCGTAACACAATTTTTATTCATTTATTTTATATAACACCAACTAATGCGGTATAATTATCACAATCATCAGGTGCTTTACTATTATGGATTTCAAGCATCTTTTCAAGCCACACCTTACAGGTTGGACTATCCTTCAATGTTTCCTCCATTTCCTCCTCCGTTATATATTCCCACCAGCCGTCGGTACAAACCAGGAATGCTGTTGCCGCATTAATACCGACCTCATTGGAATAATTAACGCCATCCATCGATAAACCAACCACGCTTGTAAGCTTGTTCTGGTTAAGGCTTTGACGAATATCGTTGTACTCTATATGTCCATCCATAAAGTCCAGAAATGCAACCGAATGGTCCTCTGTAACCTCCGACAGCATACTTGATTGGAATCTGTAAAGACGAGTGTCACCTACATTTGCCCACATAGCACGCCTGCCCTTAACAAGAAGTACAACAACTGTGCTTGACATTCTTAAAAGCTCAGGGTCCTGCTTTGCACGTTCCACCACAGCATCCTTAGCCCTTGTGATATACTCTTCAAGGTGCGACTTTGAAAATCCCGGATTATTTTTAAAGCTGTCCAATATTGTATTGACGGTTATATGTGAGGCAAGCTTACCTCCGTTATGACCGCCAAGCCCATCTGCAACCACGACGCATACTATGCGCTTCGCCTTTGCCTTACCTATTGCATCCTCATTCTGTATCCTTCCGCCTTTTTTTGACACCCAGTTAATAACCAACTATGCCACCTCCCCGACAATAGGAATGGTAGGAGCAGGAGTGTATGGTATATCTAAAGGTATTGCCGCTTGCTGAGTTTCAGAATACAGAATATATATACCGAGCAAAATCACTAAAAGCACCAAAATAAATATTACATAGTCAACTACCGTCAAGGTTCTTTTAACTTCCTTGCCCGACTCGTATAAGCCTCTGTAATATTCTGCCTTTTCCCTATCTTTGTCCTTAATCGCATTTCGCATACGAACATAACTATAATCCATAATGCACTCCTTTAATACATTTCTTATATTATAGCAGAATTATATTGATTAGTCAAATAAAGCGTACACTTTTTTTCAAAGATATTGACGAAATTAAATAAATTATATATAATATAATCAATAATTCAGAGGAGCTTATAAATATGACAGTTATTTCAGCTATTCTTACTTTCTTGGGAATCCCCGTACTTACAAACGGTATCATTTCGTCAGTAAATCAGGCATCACATATCGGTACATATCTCACCATTGGTTTAGGCGTTCTTCTGGTGGTGATGGGCGTATTCTTCAGGCTTATTAAAAAGCTTTTTATATATCCCTTGTTCAAGGTTCTGTCCTGGATTGTTACCCTCGGCTTGGCAGCAGCAATGGCAGTAAGCGGATTTCTGTATATTTACGGAACTGCCGATACCACCAACTACAACGAGGACTATCTTATAATATTAGGTTGCGGTGTTAACGGCACAGAGCCATCGGAATCCTTAAGAATGAGACTTGATAAAGCTTTGAAATATACTGACAGAAACCCCGATTGCACTGTTATCGTTACAGGCGGCCAGGGTGATGGTGAAGATATTACGGAAGCTGAGGCAATGCAAATATATCTTACCGATAACGGCATTCCCCCCGAAAGAATACTTATGGAGGATAAATCCACCTCAACCTCGGAGAATTTTATATATGCAAACAAACTTGTTAATGGTGAGCTTGCATGTAAAACAGTGGTGTTTATAACAAACGATTTTCACATATATCGAGCAATTTCCCTCGCAAAGCTAAATGGCTTTGATTTTAACCATTTATGCGCTGACACACCCACCTCTGCCATCATCCCATCATATCTTAGAGAAACTCTTGCATTGGTGCAGATGTATATATTAAAGAAATAAACAAAAAGTCATTCCCTGCGGTGAAGTGATATAATGATGGTAGACACTCTTTCTTGTGTCTACAAAGTATTGACTACTTCACCCTGCGGAATGACTTTTTAGTTACTGTATACCCAATATTCCCATTGATTTTTAAATATTTTCGTGATATAATTAAGGGTGTTATTTACATAAAACTATCCGCTTTCTGATGAATGAGGAATGTTAGGTGCCTTCAGGGCGTAAATAAAATTAAAAAAGACATCCTGTGATGTCTTTTTTCTGGAGGAGAGGATGGGATTTGAACCCACGAGCGAGTTACCCCGCTACAGCATTTCCAATGCTGCGCCTTCGACCACTCGGCCACCTCTCCAAGCTCGTATAAGTATAACACAATAATATGATTTTGTCAAGATTATTTGGAGGTGAATTTGCTATGGACCATTTCGAGTTAGTTGCTCCCTATCAGCCCGCAGGCGACCAGCCTAAGGCTATAAAAACTCTGGTTGACGGTGTAAATCGCGGTGAGAAGTTCCAGACACTGCTCGGTGTCACAGGCTCAGGAAAAACCTTTACCATGGCAAATATCATTGCACAGACAAATAAGCCTACAATTGTGCTTGCGCATAACAAAACTCTTGCCGCACAGCTTTGCAGTGAATTTAAGGAATTTTTCCCCAATAACTGCGTAGAGTTCTTTGTTTCATACTACGACTACTATCAGCCTGAAGCGTATCTTCCCCAGACTGACACATATATTGAAAAGGATGCAATGACAAATGAAAACCTCGACAAGCTGAGGCATAGTGCAACCTTTGCATTATTTGAACGCAAGGATGTACTTATCGTATCAAGTGTATCCTGCATCTACGGTCTTGGTGACCCCGAGGACTATAAGGAAATGATGCTCTCGCTACGCGTAGGAACGGAGCGTGACCGAGACGAAATCCTCACACGCCTGGTGGGAATGCAATATGAAAGAAACGATATTAATTTTGTCAGAAACAAATTCCGGGTTCGCGGTGATGTGGTAGAAATATTCCCCTCAAACAACGGAGAGAATGCAATTCGTGTAGAGTTCTTCGGTGATGAGATTGACAGAATATGTGAGATTAATGTTGTTACGGGTGAGGTTGTGGGAACATATCGTCACGCAGTGATTATGCCTGCATCACACTATGTTACAACAGGTGATAAAATGATGCTTGCAATGGCAGCCATTGAAATTGAAATGGAGGAGCAGGTAAAATACTTCAAAGAGAATGACCTGCTTATTGAGGCTCAAAGAATCGAGCAACGCACACGCTATGATTTGGAAATGATGCAGGAAATCGGTTTCTGCCAGGGCATTGAAAACTATTCACGACACATAAGCGGTCGTGCTCCGGGCTCTGCCCCCTATACCCTGCTTGACTATTTCCCCGATGATTATCTTATGATTATCGACGAGTCTCACGTTACTATCCCTCAGGTACGGGGTATGTATAACGGCGACCGAGCAAGAAAGGAATCCCTTGTAAGATACGGCTTCCGTCTGCCAAGTGCGTTTGATAACCGTCCCCTGAAGTTTGACGAATTTGAGGAGCACCTTAATCAGGTTATATTTACATCAGCTACACCTGCCGATTACGAGAAGGAACATTCAACTGTGGTTGCAGAGCAGGTTATCCGTCCTACAGGATTGCTTGACCCCACTATTGAAATCAAGCCTACAGAGCATCAGATTGATGATTTATTAGGTGAAATCAATCGTGTTACGGAAATAGGTATGCGTGTGCTTGTAACAACCCTTACAAAAAGGATGGCAGAGGATTTGACCGACTACCTCAAGGAGGTAGGTGTCAAGGTTACCTATATGCATTCCGACATAAAAACAATTGAGAGAACAGAAATTATAAAGGACCTGCGACTTGGTGTTTACGATGTGTTGGTTGGTATTAACCTGCTTCGTGAGGGACTTGATATACCCGAAGTGGCATTGGTTGCAATCCTTGATGCTGATAAGGAAGGTTTCTTAAGAAGTGAAATGTCACTTATACAGACCATTGGCCGTGCAGCACGAAATGATATGGGTAAGGTTATAATGTATGCCGATACTATTACTAACTCAATGAAACGTGCCATAGCCGAAACCAATCGCAGACGCACTTTGCAGATTGAGTTTAACGAAAAGCATAATATAACCCCCAAGACAATCAAGAAGGACATCAGGCGGATTCTTGAGCCAATGGAAGCAATCGATACAACCCCTGATTTCACTCACGAGGATATTAAGAAGCGTATTGCAGAACTTGAGGCACTTATGCTTAACGCCGCAGAAAATCTTGAATTTGAAAAGGCGGCAGAATACAGAGATATGATTAAACGAATAGAAAAGGAAGCATATTAATGATTACCGAAGAAACGTTAGTAGAAGCAGCGGCAATTATTCTTGAGAGAATATTGACCCCTGTGCTGTACCTGTATCAGGAGGAGGCACTTGAATTTATCTGCTTCCCCGATGCAAACACGGAGGAAGAGGATTTCCTTGAGACTCAGGCGGCCTTATATCTCAATCTGGGCATTAATGCTGAGATTGTTGATATTCGTGCTTTTGATGCTCCTGATCGCGTTACCATCACCAAGACCGCTCAGCTTGTGTACGCAGAAAGTGAGTTTATTCAAACTATGTTTGAGATGGCAATGCAGACAGACGAAGCAAAGCTTGAATTAGGAAAGCTTGAGACTCTTGACAGAAAGAATGAAACAGGCACATATTTTGCCTGCTGATGAGGTCGGATAATGAAAAACAACGAAATTAAAATCGAGGGTGCAAGGGTGCATAACCTCAAAGATATATCAGTGAATATTCCCAGGGAGAAGCTGGTTGTACTGACAGGTCTGTCAGGCTCAGGAAAAAGCTCCCTTGCTTTTGATACCATATATGCCGAGGGACAAAGACGCTATGTGGAATCACTTTCATCCTATAAGTCGG
>JAZOBR010000021.1:0-2831 GCA_045596105.1 Candidatus Ornithomonoglobus sp. | reverse complement strand
GGCTAAGACATTTGTCTTCCTAAGACCGGCTTGGCCTCCGACTTCACCCTGAGTCCTTTGTTTTTCGCAGGCAAGCTCGCGGAAATTAGCAGTGGGACCGCCAACATCGTGAATATAACCCTTAAAATCGGGGTCCTTAGTCATTAGCCTTGCTTGACGAATTAAGCTTTCATCACTTCTTGATGTTACCACTCTTCCCTGATGAAAAGCCAACGCACAGAAATTACAATTACCATAACAACCACGATTGGCACTAAGAGAAAATTTAACCTCCTCGATTGCTTTTATACCGCCCGCCGCCTCATACATAGGATGATAATTTAGCATATAAGGCAAAGCATAAACTGCATCCAGCTCCTTTGTTTCAAGGGGCGGCTGCGGCGGTAGCTGAATGAGGTATCTGTTACCATGCTTCTGCGCAAGAGCCTCTCCTGTGTACGGATTCTGCTCCAAATACTGTTCTCTGCAGGATATGGCATAAGCCTTTTTATCCTCACAACATTCCTCATAGGAAGGTATTTCCTTATAGCCATCTGCATGAGATGAAATAAAGCAAGTACCCTGCACAGTAGTTATCTCGTTAATATGAACTCCCATATTAAGCATGTCGGCAATTTCTACTATCTGTCTTTCACCCATACCATAGGTAAGAATATTTGCTTTGGAATCAAATAGCATGGAACGGCGTACCTTATCTGACCAATAATCATAATGTGCAAAACGCCTTAAGCTTGCCTCAACTCCACCAATTATAACAGGTATATCACCAAACGCCTCACGAGCAAGATTGCAATAAACTATCGTTGCTCTGTCAGGACGGTAACCTGCTTTGTTTTCAGGTGAATAGGCATCATCATGACGCTTTTTCTTGCTGACGGTATAATGGTTAACCATACTGTCAATATTACCTGCACTTACAAGCACGCCAAGTCTTGGTCTGCCAAATGCCTTAAGCTCATTGGCAGAATGCCAATCAGGTTGAGGCAATATCGCAACACGATAACCACGGCTTTCAAGAATTCGTGAAATTATCGCATGACCAAAGCTTGGGTGGTCAACATATGCATCTCCAACAATGAACAGGAAATCATAGTAGTCCCACCCACACCGAACCATATCCTCATATGATACGGGCAAAAAATCATTCATCAATATCGTCCTCCGCAATATCATCGAACATCATATCTGTATGAGAAATCAATACCTCCCGCGGCTTTGAACCATTTGCAGGAGAAATAATACCCCTCGCTTCCATCTGGTCAATGATTCTGCCTGCTCTTGAATATCCAACTCCAAGACGTCTCTGTATCATTGAGGTTGAAATATTACCACGCTCTACCGCAAGTCTGATTGCATCAGGCAACAAAGCATCTCCGTCCTCCTCCTTATCAGGAGTAACGCCATTTTCGCCTAAAGAAACACGTTCTATATGCTCCTCCAAATCCTCACTGTAATGAGTTTCAGGAGATGTGCCCTTTATGTAATCTACTATTCTCTCAACCTCTTCGTCGGATACAAATGCTCCCTGAACACGAGTTGTTGAACGAGCACCTGCAGGGAAATAAAGCATATCACCCATACCAAGCAGTTTTTCGGCACCTGATTTATCAATGATTGTACGACTGTCTACCTGAGATGAAACAAAGAATGCAATTCTTGAGGGAATATTAGCCTTAATAAGTCCCGTAATAACATCAACCGACGGACGCTGAGTTGCAATAATCAAATAAATACCCGCTGCACGCGCAAGCTGTGCTAATCGACAGACATAGTCCTCAACCTCTTTTGCCGCAACCATCATCAAATCTGCAAGCTCATCGATAATAATTACAAGCTGAGGCACCTTTTCTCCGCCCGTTTTCTCCATTAGTCTGTTATATGCATCAAGCTTTCTTACGCCTGTTTCCTTAAAGAGACTGTAACGACGCATCATTTCCTGTACTGTCCAGTTAAGAGCGCCTGCCGCCTTCTTTGCCTCTGTAACAACGGGAACAAGCAGATGCGGTATACCATTATATACACCCAACTCAACCTGCTTGGGGTCAATCATAATAAGCTTTACCTCATTGGGGTCTGCTTTGTATAGAATTGATGCAATAATAGTATTGATACATACTGACTTACCTGAGCCTGTAGCACCTGCAATCAATGCATGTGGCCACTTTGAAATGTCACCCACAACAACATTACCGCCAATATCCTTACCAAGACACACAGTAAGCTTCGACTTGGCATTTGTAAACTCAGGTGATTCAAGCATTTCACGGATTGTAACAGGAGTTACATTATTATTGGGAATCTCTACGCCAACTGTACCTGCCTTATTTGGAACGGGAGCAATAAGCACCGTTGAAACTGCAAGGTTAAGTGCAATATCATCCGATAAGCCAACAATTTTAGATAGCTTTGTGCCGCTTTCGGGTTGAATCTCATAGCGCGTAACAGTAGGCCCCTGAGTAACCTGTACAGGCTTTGCCTTAACACCAAAGTTATCAAGCACCGCAATCAACTGCTCTGCCTTTGTATACAATTCACGTCTCTTGTCATTTGATACGTGCTTTGTTTCGTTTAATAAATCAAGAGTCGGATACTGATATTGATAAACCTCATCATTCATTGCACTCTCAAGCTCATCTGAATAGGTTTCTTTTTCCTCCTCTGTCAAGGTCTTTTCACGCTTTGGTGCATCCTCTCGTGTTTGTGCCGTATCAAATTCCTCATCGTCATCCTTTGAGAAATCCACGGCATAAAGGTCGAATTCATCATCCTCCTCATAAAGCCCTTCTTTTGTTACCTTTCTCCCCGAATATACATCATCCGCAAAACCATTT
>JAZOBR010000020.1:0-2189 GCA_045596105.1 Candidatus Ornithomonoglobus sp. | reverse complement strand
AAGCGGATTGGGTGTAACGATTTCAGCATTTGAAATCATACCGTTCTTATTCTATCCGTTCTTCTTGCTTGTTGCATCATTGATATTTATCTTTGCTTTCCCGAACGGAAAAAAGGCAAAATAATTTAATATGGCATCATTTTATTGTTGACATATGAATTGCTTTATGATACACTACAAATATAATTTAATTAATCTTCGGGGTAATGTGAAATTCATGACCGACGGTGATTGAACTGATTGTTCATAAGTCCGTGAGCCTTTTGGCAGATTCGGTGTAAATCCGAAACCGACGGTAATCGCTTATGCGTAAGTCCGGATGAGAGAAGATATATAGGCTTTGTTTTTGTACGCACCCCGTGGATTTCGGGGTGTGTTTTTTATGAAAGAAATGTATATGAGAAGGGCAATCGAGCTTGCTAAGATGGGAATTGGCTTTACCAATCCAAACCCCCTTGTAGGTGCAGTTATTGTCAAGGACGGCAGAATTATTGCCGAGGGCTACCATGCCCACTATGGCGAGCTTCACGCAGAGCGTAACGCATTGAAGAATGCGACTGAAGATGTGACAGGCGGGGATATGTATGTAACCTTAGAGCCATGCTCACATTATGGTAAACAGCCACCTTGTTGCGAGGCGGTGGTTGAGAATGGCATTAAAAGAGTTTATATTGGCTCTCGTGACCCGAATCCTCGTGTGTCAGGAAATGGTGTTAAGTATCTCAAAGAACATGGTGTAGAGGTAATTGAGGATTTTATGAGGGATGAATGCGATGAGATGAATGATATTTTCTTCCATTACATAACCACAAAGACTCCATATGTGATTTTAAAAACCGCAATGACCATTGACGGAAAAATTGCATCCTTTACAGGTGATTCGAAATGGATTACAAACGAAAAATCCCGAGAGGATGTTCACAGGACAAGAAAGAGGGTTTCGTCCATAATGGTTGGAATCAATACTGTGCTACAGGATGACCCTATGCTTAACTGCAGATTGGAAAATCCAAAGCATCCCATAAGAGTAATATGTGACAGCAGACTGCGAATCCCTTTAGATTCTCAAATTGTAAAGACGGCAAATGAAATACATACTATTATAGCTACAGTTTCAGATGATGGTGAAAAGATTTCTTTGTTAGAATCAAAGGGCGTGGAAATCATAAGAACATCAGGGGAGAGAGTAAACCTGAAGGAGTTTATGAGCATTTTAGGTAAAAGAAGAATTGACAGTGTTTTAATAGAGGGTGGCGGAGAGCTAAATTTCTCCGTTATAAATGAGGGACTTGTTAATGAAATCAATCTCTATATTGCTCCCAAGGTCATAGGCGGAGCTACTGCAAAGACTCCTGTTGAAGGGATGGGGATAGAGCTTGTGCGTAATGCACAAACATTCAAAGCTCCCGAGGTATTCACCTTTGGTGACGATGTTATGCTAAAGTATAGAAAAGTGAGGTAATTTATGTTTACCGGAATAGTTGAAGAAAAAGGTTGTGTTGATAAAATAACCGAGAGTGCAAAATCTTGTAAGCTATCAATCAGTGCAAAGTGTATCTTTGATGACTTAAAGCTTGGTGACAGTGTTGCGGTTAATGGTGTATGCCTAACCGTAACCGAAATTATCGGTTCAGGCTTTACTGCCGATGTTATGCCTGAGACTATGCGTCGTTCAAGCATTGGTGCATTAAAAAAGGGAAGTGCCGTAAATTTAGAACGAGCTATGCAGTTAAATGGTCGTTTCGGCGGTCATATTGTATCAGGTCACATAGATGGTACGGGCAGAATACTAAAAGTGGTCCGAGAAGACAACGCAATCCTTATCACAATATCTGCAGATAGTGATATTATGAAATATATTATCCACAAGGGGTCTGTTACGCTTGATGGAATCAGCCTGACCGTTTGTGAGGTAATGAGTGACAGATTTATGGTTTCAATCATACCTCATACCGCAAAAGAAACAACTCTTGGGGATAAGGTCACAGGGGATGTAATAAACATTGAATGTGATGTAATTGGGAAATATGTTGAGAAACTCATCAAAAAGGATGAGTCTAAGCTTACAATGGATTATTTAATTGAAAATGGATTTTAAGGAGAGGATATAGTGAATTTTGATTCAATTGAGAAGGCATTGGAGGATTTAAGGCAGGGAAAGGTTATTCTTTGTACCGATGACCCTGACC
>JAZOBR010000019.1:0-4061 GCA_045596105.1 Candidatus Ornithomonoglobus sp. | reverse complement strand
ATACGCTTTGGTGTGTTGTGGAAATCCTTGATTGTCTCGTAAAGCTTCTCAACAGGGAAATCCGCCAACCTCTGCTGGAACTTGCCAAAACCACGGCCTGCCTCACGCAAGTCATCCAAGGTCTTGTCATCCTCTATAGTCTTTGTGTTATCTATGAAACGATATACTCGGAAATAATTGTCATCATCATACTTGAAGCAATTTTCACCGTTTACAGTTCTTATAACTGTCAATGTTTCACGATTGGGGTCACCGCCATCAGCCTTGATTTTCTCGGCAAGAAACGCAGTAACATTCTCAATGTTTTCCATCAACTCATAGGGGTTTGTGAAAACCTTATTATTAATTCTCTGAATAATATACTTTGTAGGGTCTGAGCAGTAAGTGTCATTGATGTGACCATTACCATAAGCCTGAATATCATTATTAATATTAAACTCGTTTAAAACTCTTCTTAATTCTATGCCCATAGATCATACAGTCCTTCATTAATAAATTTTACCAGTGCCTCACAAACTGCAGGCATATCCTCACGATATGTTACGCCGTACCACTTTTCAGCAGTCTCAAGCACTCTTACCTGCTTACCCTCCTGGGCAATTCTGTTACTGATTACTGTGGGCAGGAAGCACTCCGACTTAGGCACATTAATCTGTGTCTTTAAGAACTCCTCAAACTCCTTCTCTGCAAATGGGAAGAACCCTGTATCAAGACCCCACATATTCATTGAAACAATCTTATCAAGGGGAATACCTGAATTCTTGTCAATAGCAGTGTGCTCTGTTACACTCTCAAGGATTCCATCCTTAACCTCACACACACCGCGAGAAACTGTACCGTGGTCTGTGATTGTGTTACCAAGCTGGTAGCCTACCATACACATACCATCGTTCTTAACAAGCTCGTCATGAATAATCTTATATGATGTCTGACCATAGAAATCATCAGCATTGATTACTGCAAAGGGATTCTTTACGACATCTCTTGCACAAAGCACTGCATGTGCAGTACCCCAGGGCTTTGTTCTGTCGGAAGGAACGCTGTAGCCCCCAGGAAGCTTATCAAGCTCCTGAAAAGCGTAATCAACATCAATCATCTTCTCAATTCTCTTACCTACAACCTCGCGGAAATCCTTTTCAATTTCCTTCTTGATTATAAATACAGCCTTATCAAAGCCTGCCTTTTTAGCATCATGAACTGAGAAATCTATAATACTTTCACCATTGGGTCCGATGGGCTCAATCTGCTTGAGACCACCAAAACGGCTTCCCATACCTGCCGCCATTACAAGCAATTCTGTTTTCATGTGTAAAACCTCTTTTCAAATAAAGTTACCAATACATTTTCCAATCAGGGTTAAGTGAACGCCAGATAGCCTCAACATAGAAATAATCACCCCAAATATTGGCCTCTGCCTTATGACCAGCGGGCTTTGAATACATAGCATCTGTCAGGATAATGTTGGTTTCAAAATCAAGTCTGCGTGCTGTGTACTTTTCACTTAGTGATGTCATCATAGCCTCAACCATAGGCATAAACTCACTTACATCCATAAACTGCTTCATTGCAAGTACGCCACAAGCAGCAATTGCCGCCGCTGATGTGTCACGCTCCTCACCACTGCCGTCTGTAAATATCATATCCCAATAGGGAACACTGTCACTTGGCAGTAGTTCCTGAAACTTACGTGTCAGACGTTTGAATATCTCAACCAATCTCTCGTCCTTTGTATAAGCATATGAAAGAGCAACACCATATACGCCCCACGCCTGACCTCTTGCCCACACACTGTCATCCGACGCACCCTGTGCCGTCTGACCGTGGTCGGGAGCACCTGTTTCGGGGTCAAAAAAATATGTATGGAAGGTTGTGTCGTCATCACGAATGATAACCTTCAGGGTTGTATCAAGGTGAGTCTCAGCTACCTCACGGTACTTCGGGTCACCTGTAACCTCTGTTGCCCAGAACAGTAGCGGAATATTCATCAAACAGTCGATAATTAGTCTGTTACCAACGGGGTCACCCATCTTACCCCATGCACGGATAAACTTACCCTTGGGGACATATCTTGTAAGCAATCTGTCAGCCGCCTTTATAGCAACCTTCTTTGCATATTCATCACCTGTAATCTTGTAGATTGACACACAACCCAATGAATGAAGGAAGCCCATATCATGATGGTCAACGAGGAGATTATTATCAAGTCTATGCTCAAAAATTCTTATATGGTCCTTTGCACACTCCAAAAATACGGGGTCCTTTGTATCCTCATATGCAAGCATCTGCATACCACTAAAGAAACCGTCACCCCAGCCCGTAAAAGCCGCATGATTGTAAATATAACCATAGCTCTGTTCCTGTGGGAATGAATACTTGAACTCATTTGCGTTTTTACGGATAATGCCTTCAACATAATCCATTTCTTTTCTGTAATCAATCACTTTTTTGTATCTCCTTTCATTTCTACCAATATATATTCCAATCGGGGTTAAGCATACGATATACCGCCTCGGTATAGAAGTAGTCACCCCAGATATTAGCCTCAGCCTTATGGCCTGCAGGCTTAGAATACATTGCATCCGTCAGGATGATATTAGTCTTAAAATCAAGTCTGCGAGCAGTATATTTCTCGCTTAGTGATACCATCATTTTCTCAACTACAGGCATAAATTCGCTTACATCCATATGCTCTCTCATTGAAAGCACACCGCAGGCTACTATTGCCGCCGCTGATGTATCTCTTTCCTCACCACTACCATCTGTAAATATCATATCCCAATAGGGTACATAATCACTTGGCAACAGCTCAATGAACTTTCTTGTAAGACCCTTGAAAATCTCAATAAGTCTTTCATCCTTTGTATAATGATATGCCAATGCGGCACCATATACGCCCCATGCCTGACCTCTTGCCCACACACTGTCATCTGACGCACCCTGTGCCGTCTGACCGTGGTCGGGAGCACCTGTTTCGGGGTCAAAGAAATATGTATGGAACGTTGTGAAATCATCACGAATTATAACCTTTAGAGTTGTGTCAAGATGAGCCTCTGCTACCTCGCGGTATTTTGTGTCCCCTGTTACCTCTGTTGCCCAGAACAGTAAGGGAATGTTCAACAAACAATCAATAATAAGTCTGTTACCAACGGGATCACCCATCTTACCCCATGCACGTATGAATCTGCCCTTGGGAACATATCTGCCCATAAGTCGGTCTGCAGCTCTTAGTGCGATATCCTTTGAATGTTCATCACCTGTCACCTTATAAATCGAAACACAGCCCAGCGAGTAAAGAAATCCCATATCGTGGTGGTCAATACCCAAGTCATAGTCAAGTCTATGCTCAAATATTTTCACATGCTCCTTGGCACACTCCAAAAATACGGGGTCCTTTGTATCCTCGTATGCAAGCATCTGCATACCATTGAAGAAGCCATCACCCCAGCCTGTATAGGCTGAATGATAGTATCTGTAATCAGTGCTCTGAGGGTTGGGAAATGCATATTTGAATTCTCCCGCATTCCATCTCACAATACCCTCAATGAAATCTAATTCTTTTCTGTAATCCACCAGCCTCCACCTCACATTATTCTTTGTAAGTCTGTTGTCATTTTGTCAAGTAATGCATCGGCATCTGCCTGTGTCTTACCTCTTGCACTGAAATAAAATTTACACTTAGGCTCAGTACCCGAGGGTCTTATTGCCACCCAGCTACCATTTTCTGTAAACACCTTTATAACATCTGCGTTGGGGATATGGTCTGCCGCCTTATTATCTGTGGTATAATCCTCAGTTTTAACAATTTTCATACCGCCTATTTCCGTTAATGGCACCTTGCGAAGACCTGACATAACCGCCTTAATCTCCTTTGCACCATTCATTCCCTTCTTTGTTATTGATATAAGCTTATCTGCAAAGTATCCGTACTTTGCATAAATCTCCATCAATACATTATAAAGTGTCTTGCCCTGTGCCTTGTAGAATACCGCCGCCTCACTTATAATAAGTGCCGCCTGAACAGCATCCTTGTCAGGAACAAACTCACCAACCAGGTAGCCGTA
>JAZOBR010000018.1:0-2479 GCA_045596105.1 Candidatus Ornithomonoglobus sp. | reverse complement strand
ATGCTGGTAGTTTTGTGGAAATCGATGCTTTTGTCAGCCACAGATGTACCGAGTTCGGTATGGACGGGGTTGAGGCTCCCGGTGAGGGCGTTGTTACAGGCTACGGTACTGTAGATGGTCGTCTTGTTTATGTATATTCACAGGACTTCACTGTAATGGGTGGTTCACTTGGTGAGATGCATGCCAAGAAGATTTGCAAGGTTATGGATATGGCAGCAAAGATGGGTGCTCCTATAATCGGAATGAACGATTCTGGCGGTGCAAGAATCCAGGAAGGCTTAGATGCTCTTTCAGGCTTCGGTGACATATTCTATAGAAACACAGTGAATAGCGGTGTTATTCCGCAGATTAGTGCAATTATGGGACCCTGTGCAGGTGGTGCGGTATATTCGCCTGCAATTACTGATTTTATATTTATGGTGGACAAGACATCACAGATGTTTATAACAGGTCCTCAGGTAATTTCATCCGTTACAGGTGAAGATGTAAATTCAGAGGATTTGGGTGGCTCAGAGGTACATGCATCTAAGTCAGGTGTGTGTCATTTCAGAGCAGCATCAGATGAGGAGTGTATTGCAGAGATTAAGAAGCTTCTTAGCTATCTGCCCTCAAATAATCTTGAGGAAGCACCTTATGAGGTTCCTACAGACACAATTAATCGTCTTTCAGAGAAGCTTACAACAATTGTACCTGATAACGCAAATCAGGCTTATGACGTGAAGGCTGTTATCACAGAGGTTGTCGATAATGGAGTATTCTTTGAGGTACAGAAGGAATTTGCAACAAACATTGTTGTTGGTTATGCAAGAATGAATGGTATGAGTGTTGGTATTATTGCTAACCAGCCTAATATCAAGGCGGGTGCACTTGATACTGATGCATCAGATAAGGCTGCAAGGTTTATCAGAACTTGCGACAGCTTTAATATTCCTGTTGTTACATTTACAGATACCCCCGGATATTTCCCCGGAGTTGAGCAAGAGCATGGCGGTATTATTCGTCATGGTGCAAAGTTACTTTATGCATATGCTGAGGCAACAGTACCAAAGGTAACAGTTGTTCTTAGGAAGGCTTATGGCGGTGCATTTATTGCAATGGGTTCAAAGAACATAGGTGCAGATTTGGTAATGGCATGGCCTACTGCCGAAATTGCTGTTATGGGTCCTGATGGTGCGGCAAATATTATTTTTAAGAATGATATTGCGGCAAGCGACAATCCTATTGAGGCTCGTCAGGATAAGGTTGAGGAATACAGAAACAAGTTCGCTAATCCCTATGTAGCGGCTTCACATGGTTACATTGATGACATTATTGAGCCTGACTCAACAAGACCCAGAATTATTGCAGCACTTGAGATGTTAAGCTCAAAGCGTGACTCAAGACCTGCTAAGAAGCATGGAAATCTTCCTGTTTAATTAGAAAGGAGATGTCCGTATGCATTTTTCAGAGAGTTTAATTACAGGTAAGGGTGTAACATTAAGTGAAGCTCTTACAATGGGCGGACTTACTACTGTCGTAGGGCTTGGAATAGTATTTGGAGTCCTTTTGATATTGATGATAGTTCTTAACTTGTTTAAGTTTATCTTCGCAAGAGAACCTAAAAAAGTAAAGAAAACAGTAGAGAATCAGAAGGTTGAGACTGCACCGGTGGTGGCAGAGGAAACAGATGCATTTGATGATGAGGAGCTAATTGCGGTATTAACGGCTGCAGTTGCGGCAAGTCTTAACACATCAACCTATAATCTTCAGATTAAGTCATACAGACGTGTAGATGATAAGCGTCCGTCATGGAACAGAGAAGGTCTGAGAGAAACAATCTCAAACAGATTCTGATGATAATTAGAAAGGAAATATTACGATGAGAAAGTTTAATATAACAGTGAACGGAAAAACATATGAAGTAGATGTTGAGGAAGTAGGCGGTGTTCAGACAGCAGCTCCTGTTGCTCCTGCAGCGGCACCCGCACAAGCTCCTGCAGCAGCACCTGCTGCCCCTAAGGCATCAGGCTCAATGGGTGCTACAAAGGTTACAGCACCCATGCCAGGCACAGTAGTTTCAATCAAGGTTAACGTTGGGGACAAGGTTGAGAGCGGTACACTTGTTGCGGTATTGGAAGCTATGAAGATGGAGAACGAAATCTTTGCAGGTGCTGATGGTACAGTTGCTTCAATCAATGCTAACGCGGGTGATAGCGTAAACACAGGTGACGTATTGGTTTCAATCAACTAATACATTTAAAAATAAGATAAGAAAGTGGTGACAAAAAGTGTTAGAAAGTTTTGCTAGCTTTTTAGAAAATACAGGCGTCTATGCCTTGCTTGCAACAGGCCCCGTAGATGCAATTAAAACCATTATAATGCTTATAGTTGCCTGTGTACTTCTATATTTGGCTATTGTAAAGAAATTTGAGCCTTTATTGCTTTTGCCTATTGCCTTTGGTATGCTTTTAACAAACCTGCCAATGCTTAAGGATTCAAG
>JAZOBR010000017.1:0-2390 GCA_045596105.1 Candidatus Ornithomonoglobus sp. | reverse complement strand
CTCAACGTTTGCTCCCTCGTCTACGAGGTCAACATCGTGGAAGCAATAGTACTCGATACCCATCTTCTGCATGAACTCGAAACCTGCATCTACCTTATCCTTTGCAGCCTGTACAGGGCATGCAGCGCCGTTCCAAGGGAGACTACTTCAGCTATGCTTCTGCTTTTTTATATTTTTTCCAATAATGCTCTGCAGCCTCGCGTCACATCGCGGTAGGTAGCCTCAAAATCACCTGTGTACCATGGGTCTGCCACATTTCCGCCACCGCACAAATCAAGAAGCTTTATAACCTTGCCGTCAGGGTCATTGCCTACAATTCTCATAATATCACGCATATTCATTTCGTCCATACCGATTATGTAATCATACTTATCATAATCGGTTTTTTTTAGTTGCACCGAAACCTTGCCGTCACAGGATATACCAAGCTCCTGCAGTTTACTCCTTGTGCCGTAATGCACGCCGTTGCCGATTTCCTCACGGCTTGTTGCACGGGACGCAATATAAAAGTCATCTCGTCCCTTTACCATATCCTTTAATATAAACTCTGCCATGGGTGAACGGCAAATGTTACCATAGCAGACAAATAAAATCCTGTTCATACACATACTATCCTTTATCTTTTTTTATATTATACAACAAAAACCCGCCATTGTAAATGGTAAACTTTTACAACGCAAACTTTGTCGATATATTTTGTGGAATCGACAACAGCTTTTGACAAATTCCAAGGGGTAGGGGTAGTATAATATCCCTTGTAAATTATGAGACGAGGAAAAAGACTATGGTCATTTACGGAGATGTGATTTTTTTTGTGAATTTTATATCTGCCATAGCTTTGTTCCTGGGAGTAAAAGAGATTTTTAGTATAAAAGCACATCTGTGGCGTGTCGTCTTGTCGGGGTGCGTGTCAGGGGTATATGGAGTGCTGGAAGGTTATCTATCAATACCTTATCTATTTCGGCTTCCCTTGTTATTGCTACTGTCTACAATTGCCTTTGGATATGTGGGAATAGGGTATAATGTATGCCGTACTATAGCAGTTGAATCAATGCTTACGTTACTGTGTACCCTTATTTTATCACTGTGTGGGTATGGTGGAATCGTGATGAGTGCGAGTGTTCTCATTATAGGAAACCCCATTGTCGTAATGATGATTTTGGTATGCCTTTATCCGTTAATATGGCTTGGATTTAGAATATGGAAAAAATACCGCCAAATTGTCACCGTAACCTGTGAAATCTGTAACACAAAAATCAGGCTCAGACTTCTTTATGACAGCGGTAACATCCTCAGGTACAAGGGGGTGGCGGTGGCGGTAGTAGATTGGATGGCGGTAAAGGACATAATGGGTATTAATTCCTATAATGAGGCACAAATTACGGCAGAGGACAGAACAATTTACAATACAGTGGCAGGAACAGGCATAATGCCGCTTGTTCACTGCAAAAATACCCTTATAAGGGGTAACTATAATGAAATATACATAGGACTTACTGAAAGGAAGTTCAGGCTTTGTGATGGCGTTATGGGTGATATAAATTAAGGAGGAAATCAAATGCAATTTTTGGAAGGGTTTAAAAAGGGCTTGGTATGGATAACAAGGCGTCACGAGGACAACGGTGATGTTTTCTACATTTGCGGTGCGGATGTTTTACCGCCACCGCTTTCGAAAACGGAAGAGGAAAGCTTGATTAAAAAGCTTCAAAGGGGAAATGATAACGTCAAGAGTGAATTGGCAGAGAGAAATTTGCGACTTGTGGTATATATTGCAAAGAAGTTTGAGAATACAGGAATTAATGTAGAGGATTTAATCTCCATAGGTACAATCGGGCTTATTAAATCCATCAATACCTTTTGCCCCGAGAAAAACATCAAGCTTGCCACCTACGCCTCACGATGCATTGAAAACGAGATTTTGATGTATCTGAGAAAGAATGCCAATCGCAGAACGGAAATCTCGATTGATGAGCCGTTAAATGTTGATTGGGATGGTAATGAATTGTTACTGTCAGACATATTGGGGACAGATAACGACGTGGTAGGAAAGGGATTGGAGGATGAGGTGGATAAGGAGCTTTTGCGGAGTGCATTAGACACATTAGCACCGCGTGAGCGTGAGATAATGGTTCTACGCTTCGGGCTTTCGGGGAATCGGTCAAAAACACAAAAGGAAGTAGCGGATATGCTGGGCATATCGCAATCTTACATATCACGATTGGAAAAGCGGATAATAAAGCGGCTCCATCGTGAAATCATAAAGATGAGCTAAATTGCTTGTCATAGCATACATAGGACATAATTATATGTCCCTATACTAAAGGAGGAAATGCTATGACAAATAAAGTGGAAATATGCGGAGTCAATACATCGGAATTGCCTGTTTTATC
>JAZOBR010000016.1:0-7335 GCA_045596105.1 Candidatus Ornithomonoglobus sp. | reverse complement strand
CTTATAACGGATGTTGGCGCGGCGTGCCTGATAATCCTCAAAGTTTGAGCATGATGAAATCTCAACATAGCGGTTATATGAGGGCATCCATACCTCTACATCATATGTCTTTGCTGATGAGAAGCCAAGGTCACCTGTTGACAGGCATACAACTCTGTAAGGAATCCCAAGACCCTGAAGAAGCACCTCTGCATCATTTGTAAGTTTTTCAAGCTCGTCGTAGCTCTCCTCGGGCTTTGCAAACTTAACCATCTCAACCTTATTGAACTGGTGCTGTCTTATGACACCTCTTGTATCACGGCCTGCTGAGCCTGCCTCTGCTCTGAAGCAAGCGGAATATGCACAATACTTAATAGGAAGGTCCTTGCCGTCAAGGATTTCGTCACGATGCAGGTTTGTTACCGGCACCTCTGCGGTAGGAATCAGGAAGAAGCCGTTGTTTGATACCTTAAATGCGTCCTCCTCAAACTTAGGAAGCTGACCTGTGCCTGTCATTGATGCACGATTTACCATATAGGGCGGGAAAATCTCCGTATAGCCACGCTCTGTATGAGTGTTTAAGAAATACTGGATTACTGAACGCTCCAATCGTGCACCAAGACCCTTGTATACTGTAAAACGAGTTCCTGCAACCTTTGTGCCGCGCTCAAAATCAAGGATGTCAAGACCTGTACCAATATCCCAGTGTGCCTTAGGCTCAAAGGTGAACTCACGGGGAGTGCCGTTGCGACGAAGCTCAACATTGTCGGTATCGTCATTGCCGATGGGACATTCTGCGTTGGGGATGTTGGGTATGCGAAGCATAAAGTCACGAAGCTGGGCGTCGATTTCGCGCACGTTCTCGTCATCGGCCTTAATCTCGTCCGAAAGAATCTTCATTTCGGCAAAGATTGAGGCTGTGTCCTCGCCTGCCTTCTTCATTGCGGGGATTTTCTTTGAAATCTCGTTCTGCTTTGCCTTTTTCTGCTCAACCTCGGTTATTATCTCACGACGGGCTGCGTCGAGCTCGATTGCGGGTGTAATATCAAGGTCGATGTTTCTCTTTTTAAGTGCCTCTCTTATTTTCTCAGGCTCTGTTCTTAGAATTTTAATGTCTAACATAGTTATTCTCTCTCCCCTTCTTTTAGTTCCTCTTTAATGTCATTATATAATTGAAGCTCCGACTCTGAAAGAGTTGTGGCATCAATGGTATCAATGGTTTTTTGTGCTTCTGTATAATCACCTGTCGTTGCTTTATAGTAGGCATCAATAAGGCTATTTGCCGTTTCAAGCCCTGACTTTAGTGTTTTGTTCTCTGTATCAAGGGCTGCTGCCATATTCGATACCCTTGCAAACTCCTCCTGAGATGGGGGTGCTTGGGTGGGTACAGGTGCGGTAGTTGCAAACTCGTTTGCGCGGTTACCCAGCTTTGAAACATTTGTCTGACCGAAAAATGCAAGCAGTATGAGTAACAATGCCACTACGAATATCAATGCGGTGTAAAGATACATTGAACGGCTTTCTTTTTTTCTGTTCTGGTCCATTTCATATCTCCTTTACACGTCAAGGTTGCCTGATACAGCCTTCATAATTGCGTCCTTTTCCTCCTGGAGCAAGGGTATGTCACTCTTGCCCTCGGTAATGGTTCGCACATAGGTGTTTGATGATGTGCTTCCGTAAAGGGATGTGATTACAAAGCCTGTATTGTACTGGTCAAGCAACGCCAATGAAAAGCTCTGCTTCCCAAACACATCGTCAAATGCGTCAAAGTTTACAACACCCGTCTTTGACAGACTAAGGTTGATTTTCGTGTCACATCGTGAGATACGCTCACTCATGGCACCCTCCTGGCTGATCTTGAGCTTCTTTTGTAACTCACGCACACCATTGTAATATTTTTTCAGATTTGATACAAGATCACCGTCCTCTGCATAGTCAAGAATAGTGTTTATTTTTGTAATGTTGATAATGCCGATAACAAGGGATGCAATAACCAAAACCGACACAACAACAATTGCTATAATTATCGGTGTTTCATTCATATCTTTGCCCCTCCTTACATTTCGTCTATCAGGGCAAGGATTCTGTCAAGGTCCTCGTTGCCGTAATATTCGATTTCAATCTTTCCCTTTTTGGGTGAATGTAGCAGTGATACCTTTGTGCCAAAATATGAGGATAGCTTGTCCTCAATAATTCTAAGCTCCTGCATAACTGCCTCATCTGGCCTCTTTTTCTTTGTCTTTGGCTTTGCCTTCTGAAGCTCCTTTGCCAATGCCTCTGCCTGACGGACATTGAGTCCCTTTGTAAGGATTGCCTCTAACAGTGCCTCGCGAAGCTTTGGTGACTCCACCGATAGTAACGCTCTTGCGTGACCACTTGATATCTCACCTGTAATAAGCTTTTCCCGAATCGGCTCATCAAGGGCAAGCAGTCTTATGGAGTTTGCGATAGCGCTTCGGGACTTGCCGATTTTTATGCTCACATCCTCCTGAGTCATACTGAACTTATTAATAAGAGTTTCGTAACCCAGCGCCTCTTCAATGGGATTCAGGTTTTCTCTTTGAAGGTTTTCTATAAGTGCAATCTGTGCTACCTCAAATTCGGAATAATTCCTGATAACGGCGGGAATCTCCTTTAAACCAGCCTTTTTTGCAGCACGCCAACGGCGTTCACCTGCAACGATTTTGTACATATCGTTGTTTTTTACAACGATGATGGGCTGAATAACGCCATGCTCACGGATAGACTCTGCAAGCTCATCGATTTTTTCGTCATTAAAAGTATGTCTGGGCTGATTTTTGTTAGGCTCAACATCGGTTATTCTCAGGACCTTGATGGCATCACTGCTTTCTGTTGCCACATCCTCATCAAAGAAGGAGCCTAAGCCTCTGCCTAATTTGGATTTTGCCATTTACATACCCTCCTATTATTCATTATTTTTAATCACTTCCTTTGCCAAGCCTACATAAGCATCTGCACCCTTAGAGGTCCTGTCATACTTAATAATAGGCTCACCGAAGCTCGGTGCCTCCGATAGCTTTACATTTCTCGGAATGATTGACTTGTACACAAGGTCGGGGAAATATTTCTTAACCTCATCGAGGACCTGTATTGACAGATTTGTTCTGCCATCGTACATTGTACCGCAAACGCCCTCAATGGTAATCTCGGGATTAAAGGATTTTTTGATCTTCCTGATAGTACCCACAAGCTGTGAAAGTCCCTCTAATGCGTAGTATTCGCATTGAATGGGGATTAGCACACTGTCGCACGCCGTAAGGACATTTATGGTAATCATGCCAAGGGCAGGCGGTGCATCAATTATAATGAAATCGTAATCCTTCTTGATTCTGTCTGTTACACGCTTTAAAAAACGCTCACGCTTATCCTCCATGGCAAGCTCAATTTCTGCCGCGGACAAATCTCCCGATGCAGGAAGTAAGGAAAGATTCAAAAATTTAGTCTTTATAACAGCCTGGTCTGTCCTTCGGGGGTCAACAAGGCAGTCATATACCGATAGTTCGTAGTCACCACGGTCATAACCAAGACCGCTTGTGGCATTTGACTGCGGGTCGCAATCGATAATAAGAGTTTTCTTGCCCTCGTACCCAAGGCACGCCGCAAGGTTTACAGAGGTTGTAGTCTTGCCAACGCCGCCCTTCTGGTTGGCTACGGCTATAACTTTTCCCATAGTATATACTCCTTTTATTTTATCATTATATATAGTATACCACAACAAAAGATATTTGTAAATGTTTCACGTGAAACATTTTTAAATTTTTTCGTCAATAACAAAATTTTGTGATAAAAGAGCCTTGTTTATGTATAATTTTCGGTAAAAATCCAATAATAGTGGAGATGGCAGGTGATTTTTGTGAATTTGTTAAAAGAACTGTTTGTTTTCAACCCCTCAAATAAGCGTGACGCCTTTGTTCTAAGCAAAGATGAGGATGCTGAGTTTGATGTGAGGGACGAGAAAACAATTGAGAGACACTATGTAACGGGTGACTATGACAAGGATTTTTCCTATTTGCGTGACCGCTTCAGGGTGCCTGTAAACAATGATGTGATTATGCGTAAAATTGAGCTTAGGGACAAAAGGCGTGCATTTGTGATGTCCTATGACGGAATGAGCAGTACTCAGAGCATTAATGATAATATTATTACTCCCCTTTTAGCATTGCCCTATATTTCCCCTCAGGCTTTTGGTGAGGAGCTTTACAAAACCTTCACCCCCCATAATCAGGCAATGGCAACAAGGGATATGGACAAAATTGCAGAGGAAATTAATTTCGGCTCATGCGCCCTTATTGTGGATGGTGTAGCTACAGGCTTTATCTTTGATGTAAGAGGCTGGGAGCATCGCGGAATTAACAAGCCGGAAAACGAGCAGTCCATTTATGGCCCTCAGGAGGCCTTTAATGAAATGCTTCGTTCAAATACTATTCTTGTACGAAAAATTTTAAAGACAGAAAAGCTTGTGGCAACCCAGGTAAAGGTGGGTACGGTGTCAAAGACAAGGGGCGTTTTGCTCTATCTTGAGGGAGTCACAAATGACAAGCTTGTATATGAGGCAAAACGGCGTATTGATGCCATTTCCAAGGAATATATAATAAGCGTTGAGGAGGTGCAGATGCTAATTGAGGACAGCACTTTGATGCTTACTCCCCAGACCGTTGCAACGGAGCGTCCCGACAGAGTTGCCCGTGCCCTTTCAGAGGGCAGATGTGCTCTTATCATCAATGGCTCGCCAAGGGCATTGATAATGCCCTCCAATGCCTTTGAGCTTACCCATACCGTGTCCGATGACTATCTGCATCCGCCCTTTGCCCTGATGTCAAGGATAATAAGGCTTGTGGGAATGGTGGTGTCACTGCTTCTTCCTGCCCTGTACCTTGCAATAACCCTGTATCACCAGGAGATCTTGCCTACTTATTTGCTATATTCCATCAGTGCATCGCGAGAAAATGTGCCGTTTCCAAGTCTTTTGGAGTTGCTTTTGATGGATATGTCCTTTGAGCTTATTCGTGAGGCAGGAATAAGGATGCCATCCCCCATTGGCTCTACTCTGGGCATTGTAGGCGGTTTGATATTGGGACAGGCGGCGGTGTCGGCAAAGATTGTAAGTCCTATAATGATTATAATTATTGCAATTACTGGCATTGGCTCCTTTGCAACGGCGGATTTTTCCCTCGGGTGGACCTATAGATTACTTCGTCTTGTCTTTCTTTTTATAGCTTCAGGACTAGGTCTTTTTGGCATAGCACTGGGAATTGTGGTATATGCCATATACCTTGGCTCAAAGGAAAGCTTTGGGATTCCCTTCTTGTCCCCCTCCTTAAAGGTAGGTACAAAATCCGTATCAAAAGCAATAATTCCCAACGGAATTGAAAAACGGGAGCATAGACCTTATTTCTTAAAAACAAAGGACGAGTCCTCAGAGCCTCCCGTAAGCCGTAAATGGTCAGTATTTAATAAGAGAGATTAAGAAATGTTAACGCAAAAACAACTATTATCGGTGGCAATTAACGCCATTGCAGTGAAAATGTTTATAACCTTCCCCGGCACCATGTTTAAGGTGGCAGGCAACTCGGTGTGGCTTGCTTCCCTGCTTGTAACGATGATTGCCGCAGGGGTATTTGCCCTTACAAGAAGGCTCTACCCTGCCAGGGAGAATATAATTACCCTGTCGGAAAAGGCGTTTGGCAGTACAGGGCGTGTGATTACGGGCGTTTTGGTATTTATAACTCTGTTTATAAACCTTCTGCCTATTGTAAGGGAGTTCCCTGAAATAATTAAGCTTGTGCTTTTGCAGAAAACCTATGTGGAAATTATAACCACAGCGTTGGTTATAGCATTGATTTTTTCGGCATCTCTGGGAATTACTGCGGTAGTGCGTGTAATTGAAATATTCATTCCCATTTCGGGATTGGTATTTTTGGCATTTTTATTAATGCTTTTGCCTAACACACACATTAATTATATATTACCATTTCTTGGGAATGGAATAAAAAGTATCATGATAGGCGGATTGTCTATAATGAGCATATTTACGGATGTATTGACTTTGAATATCCTGATACCCAAGGCACAAGCCCTTGACTGTTACCGAAAAAGCGGAACTCGGGGAATTATTATTGGCGGAATTGTTGCAACCCTGATATTTCTTTTTTACGGCTTGTGCTATGTATACCCTGCCTCAGCGCATTTTCTCGTGCCGATTTATCAGCTTGAGCGTCTGATAAATTTAAGTACATTTTTTTCAAGACTTGAGGCTCTGTATCGGTTTGTTTGGTCAATTATGATACTTTTGTATTTGTCGGTGGAGCTTGGAATTCTTTCGGAGGTGTGGTGCGAAACCTTCAGACTTCCCCATTCAAAGCCCTTAATTGCACCAATAATGTTGACACTGACGGGTTTTTCTTGGCTTCCTAAAACCCTTGAGGCAATGATTGGGTGGGAAATTGTAATTAACCGCTACATTTATATTCCTGCACTATTGCTCCCTCTGGGAGTGGCAATAATGTATAAAATAAAAATGTTTCACGTGAAACATCCCAAGGAGAAACTATGAAAAAGCTAATAAAAATGCTATTTTTATCGGTGGTGTGCTTGATGCTTACTGCCTGTGTCGGTGAAGAGCCAAATGATATTGCATACATTACTGCAGTGGGAATTGACAAGGAGGACGAGGGGTTTCGGTATACAATTCAGTTCGCAAACCCTACCAAGATTTCGGGCGGTGCCGCCGAGGAGGGCGGTTCGGGGGGCAATATTGTGGAAAATCTCGTGGTATATGCCCCTACATTGTATTCGGGACTTAACAGTGCCGACCAGATTGTATCGAAGGATTTATCGCTGGCTCACGCGAAGATAATAGTTGTGTCGGAGGAGGTAGCAAGGGATGGACTTGGTGGCTTTGCCGAGGTTATATCCCGAAATAATGATATACGGCCCGACGTGTTTCTGGCAGTGGCAGAGAATGCAGAAAAATATCTTGAAGGAGTTAAGCCTGTTATAGAATTAAATCCTGTAAAATACTACCAATTAACTTATGAAAATAAAAAGGGAGGCTCGGTCCCTCAGAATAATGCGGCGGAATTCATTATGGCACTGATGTCAAGAGAGCGGGATTGCGCATTGCCATTGGCAGGAGTTGCAGGAATAAAAGAGGAAAGCTCAGGGACGGACGCAGGCAGCAGTGGTGACACTAAATCAGAATTACAGGAAAATACAAAGGCTCAAGAAGCGCGCAGCAATGAGAAAAGCTTTCAATATAAGACCAAGAATTATTTTGCAGGTGAGGCAGGAATTAAGATAAAAAACAAGAGTGAAGCATTGGGTATGGCGATATTT
>JAZOBR010000015.1:0-4341 GCA_045596105.1 Candidatus Ornithomonoglobus sp. | reverse complement strand
AGACCCTGGGTGAAGGCCCCATCCCTGGCGGTTGTGGGTAATGCAAAAATTCAGGCAACGGGTTATTCCTTCCCGAGCGGTCACACTCAGGTATCTGCAGGTCTGTACGGCGGTATCGCAAGATTCACTCAGAGTAAAATTATAAGAGGGGTATGTATCGCACTTCTTGCCCTGATTGCATTTTCAAGAATGTATCTTGGTGTACACACCCCCGAGGATGTTATATGCTCACTTGTGGCTGCGGCAATATTGGTGTTTGCAATCTACCCTGTGGTAATAAGAAGCTTTGAAAATATTAAGCGTATGAGTATAATGTTCGGGACGATACTAAGCATCAATCTTGTGTTTTTGCTCTATGTGTCCATTAACAGCTTTCCTGAGGATATAGATATTAAAAATCTCACAACTGCCGTTGAGAGTGCATATGAGCTGATGGGTGCATTGGTGGGTGCGTGGGTGGCATACCTTATTGACTTTAAATATATAAAATATGAAACCGATGCCGTATGGTGGGCTCAGATTGTAAAGTTTATTGTGGGTATTGCCATATTTGGCGGCTTGAAGCTTGGATTGGGGATAATACTTCCCAGGCTTACAGGCGGACTACCCATATCGGGAGGAATTGAGTATTTTATTCTTGTTATGTTTGGTCTTTGTGTATGGCCTATGACCTTCCGCTTTTTCCCTAAAGCAGGAAGTAGGGCGTGACAGAGGCAAGCAGAAAGGAAGTAGAATGATATTCTCCTTTTTGGCTGGCTACTTACCAATATAAATTAAAGTCCCCTAGCAATAATCGACAAATATAAAGATGGGAAATTATATGGGTAAACCCTTTCATCTATACCACATATCCTTATATGGAGTAATGGTGAAGAGGCAGTTGTATAAATCAGAATCTGTCAAAGCAACAATTTGTTTTTGATATAAGATACGATTAATATTTCATTAAACAGGAGGGATACTATGGCTTGGTATGATGAAGCAGTATTTTATCACATTTATCCGTTGGGTATGGCGGGTGCCCCAAAACACAATACTTACAGTGAGCCTGTCCATAGGTTAAACACTTTGTTGCCCTGGATTTCTCATATAAAGGAAATCGGCTGTAATGCGATTTATATCGGCCCGCTTTTTGAATCTGTAGGACACGGATATGAAACAACAGATTATAAAAAACTGGACTCAAGGCTTGGTACAAACCGGGACCTGACCAATTTTGTGGCTGAGTGTCATAAGGCAGGAATCCGAGTTATCCTAGATGGCGTATTTAACCATACGGGGCGTGACTTCTTTGCTTTGAGTGACCTCAGGAAAAACGGAGAAAATTCACAATATAAGGATTGGTATTGCAATGTGAATTTTGAGGGTAATAATTCCTTTAATGATGGATTTTCCTATGAAAATTGGGGTGGATATGACCTTCTCGCAAGGCTCAATCAGCATAACCCTGCTGTAAGGGAATATATATGCGATGTAATCCGATTCTGGGTAAGTGAGTTCGATATTGACGGAATCCGTCTTGATGCGGCAGATGTTATGGATTTTGAATATATGAGAACAATTCGTCAGGTTGCAAACGAAGTAAAGGCTGATTTTTGGCTTATGGGTGAGGTTATTCACGGTAATTATTCACGTTGGGCAAATGACGAGACCCTTCATTCTGTTACAAACTATATGCTTCACAAGGCGTTGTATTCAGCTCATAATGACCATAACTATTTCGAGGTTGCCCATACAATTAAGTATGTAAACGATATGACGCAGAACCGTATGAAGCTTTACACCTTTGTTGACAACCACGATGTTGAACGTATTTATACAAAGCTCAATAATAAGACTCATTTTGTACCGGTACACATAATGCTGTATTCTTTGCCGGGAATTCCATCAATCTATTATGGCTCTGAATTCGGTATCGAAGGCAGAAAAGAACGTGAATCCGATGATTCCCTAAGACCTGCTCTTGATTTTGATGATTATAAGAATACAAATGAAACAAATCCCTGCACAAGGCTTATTTCTGCTCTTGGTAAAATCCGACAGAGCACGCCTGCCCTTTGCTATGGAGATTACAGGGAATTGGAATTGCAGACCACTCATTTTGCTTATGAGAGAGCTATTGAAGGGCAGTCTGTGATTGTCACCGTAAATAATAGTGACAGTGATGTAAATATGACGCTTATTTGTGGCGGTGCGAGAGAATATACAGGTGCGTTGTCGGGGAAAAAGGCAAGAGCAGACAATGGAAGTATTCAGGTGAGGGTACCTGCAAATTATGGTGAGATATGGATTTCTGATGATTGCGCTGAGGATAACAATACACCTATAAAATCAGTGGAAATTGAAAGCACACCCCAACCTGTAAAGCCTGTGAAGAAAACAGAAATTCCTGAAGCAATAAAAGTACATGAAGAAAAGAGGCATGGGAAAGTAACCGTAGACCCGAGTAAGTCATATGAGGAAATGTCTGTTGACGAGCTTCAGAAGGCTATTCTTGAAAAGATGAGGCAGAACGGCCCGGTAACGGATTATATGTTAGGTACGGTACTGGAAAACACACATCACGATTCTTTGGTGAACTGGGTAAAAAGCTTCAGATATTAGGGTTTCTGACATGCAAAATATTTATCTTCACGTCAACCCTTCAAAAGAGGTTGAAAAAGATGAATTGTTTTATTGCAACTCTATCGAGCTTGAATTCGAGGAGGGGGTATCTTTGCATTGAAGTAATCTTTTCGGGGGAAATGATACCCTATCACGAAGAAAATCTGTTGCCTATTTTTACCAAAGACAACGATAGGTGGATATATTCTTAACCGATGCCATTTGCAAGTATGATTGGTTGCAACAGGCAGTAAAAGGATCGGTATGCTAAAAATACGAATTAATAAAATAAATTTTATGCTTGACAAGTCATAAATTTAGGAGTATAATAGGGGATATAGTATTTATAAATTCTAAGGAAAGGAAGAATCGCATATGTCTACAATGCATAACATTTTGAATAATCGATTTTATTATAGCCATCCATGCGGTTTTTTAGCCTTTGCAAAAAACCATTGACTCGATGGCTTATTCGCTGTCGGCTTGATGGCAACTACAAAGTGAAAATGAAGTCCGCATGGAGGTTTGAGATTAAAGAAAACCATGCGGACTTTTTGTTTTTTCGAAAACGATGCAAAGGAGCCAATTATAGCATTCGTTCAGTATATAATCTCGAAAAAGTCTGTAACGCCTGACTTAAAACGAAGCGTAAATCATGAAAGGAGAACGCAAAATGAATCTTAAGCAATTACAAGACCTTTACAAGAATGACCGATTTGCTACAAATGCAGGCTGTAATATCATTGAGGCAGACAGTGATAAGGTTATATGTGAAATGCCGATACAGGATAATTTGCTCAATGCTCACAACTCTGTTATGGGCGGTGCCATATTTACACTTTGTGATTTGGCGTTTGCAGTGGCGGCTAACCTCAATGGCATACCATCTGTTGCGATAGAAAATAACATCAGATTCTATGCGGCAACAAAGGGTACAAAGCTGATTGCAACCTGTACAACGGATAAGGACGGCAAAAACCTCGGTTATTATACGGTTGAGGTTAAGGATGATATAGGAAAAAAGATTGCAGGATACACTGCAGTGGCATTTCATAAAAATTAAACATTAAAATAATAGGAGAAAAAGATTATGAATTTAACATTTGAAAGAAAGCTTCCCATACCAAAGGAGATTAAGGAGATGTGCCCGTTATCCTCGGACTTAAAGAAGATAGTTGCGGACAGAGAAAAGGAAATTGCAGATATTTTCTCGGGCAAAAGCGACAAGCTTATTTTAATCATAGGTCCCTGCTCTGCGGATAATGAGGACAGTGTTATAGATTATATAAGCAGGTTGAGAGGGGTGCAGGAAAAGGTTTCGGATAAAATCTTTATCATTCCGCGAATTTACACCAACAAGCCAAGAACAACAGGTGAAGGCTACAAGGGGATGCTTCATCAGCCTAACCCAACGGAGAAGCCTGATATGCTAAAGGGTATTATGATGATAAGAGATTTGCATATAAGAGCGATTAAGGAGACGGGCTTCTCTTGTGCAGATGAAATGCTATATCCCGAAAACTACAGATACATTGACGATATTTTAGCATATGTTGCCATTGGTGCAAGAAGTGTTGAGAATCAGCAGCACAGATTGACCGCAAGCGGTATTTCGGTTCCTGTTGGAATGAAGAATCCTACAAGCGGCGATTTCGGTGTAATGATTAATTCGGTAATTGCTGCACAAAGTTCACATCAGTTCATATACCGCGGTTACAGCGTAAGTACAACAGGTAA
>JAZOBR010000014.1:0-8759 GCA_045596105.1 Candidatus Ornithomonoglobus sp. | reverse complement strand
CGTATTAACAAGGCTGATGTAAGCCCCTATGCAAACATCACCTATGTTGATAAGTACAGTAATAATCTGCTTGTAAATGGCTATCCCAATAGAAACAAAATCATTGAGTTCGTGTCAAGCTATGATATGATTAATGAGATTTCTGCAACTCGTTCATCGGCAAATATTGTGGTGGACGGAAAGACAGTTCAGGTTGATGGCTATACTGTTAATGATTCAAACTATTTTAAGATTCGTGATATTGCAATGCTGCTCAGAAATACGGATTGTAAGTTCAATGTTGAATGGGACGGCAATCTTAACGCGATTATGATTGAGACCGGTGAGGATTATGTAGTAATCGGCGGAGAGCTTTCAAACGAGCTTGACAAGGAGATGAACGTCCTTGAGAATTCAACTCTTATTTATGTCAATGGGAGAAGGACTGCTATTACTGCATACAATATTAACGGAAGCTCATATTTCAAGATAAGGGATGTTTCTGATGCCGCAGGCTTTGATATTCTTTGGGATGGCGACACACAAACAATTAATATAGTAACGGAGTAAGGACTATGTATACAATTAAGAAGGTAGACCACGAAATTAAATGTATGTGTGACCTCGCGTGGAACACAGCAGAGATCGCAGATGTTGCAAATTATAACTGGGAGGAATACAAGAATATTCCCCATACAGAGGCAAGAATGTTATGGAGCAATCTGGGTGTCCACGTACTTATGAAGACCGACGATAAGCCCATTATTGCCACTGAAACACGCCAGAACGGTGATGTTTATAAGGATACGTGTATGGAGCTGTTTATATGCCCCAATATCAACGATGAAAGGTATATTAACTTTGAGTTTAATGCCTTTGGTACGAATTATTTTTCAGTGCGTTGGTCAAGAGACAACGTTGATGAGTATGAGTCCACAAAGTACGGAAAGGGCGATTTTTCTGTTCAGACAAAGGTTACAGAGAATGAGTGGACATTGATGTTCACAATACCTTTTGCGGTTGTAGATGATATTTTTGGCTCACATACAGACGTTATGCGTGGCAATATCTACAAGTGCGTTGAGTCACTGGAGCCTATGCATTTCGCATCCTACTATCCCGTAATTGCACCTCAGCCCGACTTCCATCGTCCTGAGTGCTTCGGAGAGTTTGTATTACAGTAATAAAAAAAGACCCAATGTGAAGTGAACTAAATGGGGTTCACTTCAATTGGGTCTTTTTTTTATTCGATTTCATCAAAGGTTTCGGGGGCATCGATGCTCTCAACATCACGAAGCTTCCTTACAATGGCTCTCGTTCTTACGCCAACCAATTTGTCAAGCTCTGCATTTGCCTGATTTAGTCTTGTCTGGGTTGCCACCAATACCTTTTCAAAGTTTTCAAACTCTGTCTTTGCCGCACCTAAGATTTCCCAAACCTGCGCTGTCTGCTTCTCAATAGCCAGGGTCTTGAAGCCCATTCTTATGGCACTCAGCATTGCTGCCATTGTGCTTGGACCTGCAACCATTACCTTGTACGTGCTTTGCAATTCATCAATCAATCCACGATTTATCGCCTCGGCATACAAACCCTCAACAGGCAGGAACATAATGCCAAAATCGGTTGTGTAAGGCGTTGAAACGTATTTTTCGTGTATGTCCTTGGCCTCCGCCAAAAGGCGTGTACGAAGTGCCTTTGAGGCAGCCTCCACTGACGCCTTATCGGCGGTTTCATATGCATCCAACAAAGCCTCATAAGTATCTGCAGGGAACTTTGAGTCAATGGGCATATATGTAGTATTGCCGTTTTTGTCGGGTAGCTTTATTGCAAATTCAACCACGTTTTTACTGCCCGGCACTGTTGCCACATTCACATCATACTGTGTGGGAGAAAGCATCTCCTCCAATATTGCATCAAGCTGTGCCTCACCCAAAATTCCGCGTGTCTTTACGTTTGAAAGGACCTTCTTCAAATCACCTACGCCACGAGAAAGAGTCTGCATCTCGCCCAGCCCCTTATACACCTCTTCAAGACGCTCTGAAACAAGCTTGAAGGATTTGCTTATTCTGTTTTCAAGGGTTTCCTGTAGCTTTTCATCAACTGTCTTTCGGATATTCATTAGTTGTTCGGAGTTTTCCTGACGAAGCTTATCAATGGACTTTGTATTTTCCTCGCGGATGACATCAAGACGCTTGTCGATGGTGGACTTCATTTCACCTATTACCCGTTCAATCTGTGTAAATCGTTCGCTTTGAAGCTTGCCGATTTCAATTTGGTTTTTACTTATCATTTCACCAAAGCTCTGCATTGCACGGTCAAGCTCATTGCGAATATCTGCACCCTTGTTCCTGCTTGCCTTAATAAGAATTGCAATGGAGATTACAAGGATGATAACAGAAATTATCAGTGTAATTAAATTATAATCATATACAGTGGTCATTTCATATCTCCTTCATGATGTTTATTGTATACATTTTATCACAAACCCTAATCAAAATCAATATTATTTATCATCTTTAAGTCTTTGTGAGAGCTTTATGAGACACTTCTTTTCAATACGACTTACATATGAACGGCTGATGCCGAGAGAATCGGCAATTTCCTGCTGGGTAAGACGACGCTTACCGCAAAGCCCGTAGCGGCGGACAATTATCGCATACTCTGTAGGAGTGAGAGTTTTTGACATTACATTGTAAAGGCGTTTTGCCTCGATGGAATCACTGACCATATCGGCAATGTCTCCATCATCATTTGACAGAATATCAGACAGTGTCATTTGATTGCCATCGGAGTCGGTGCCTAAGCTGTCGTCAATATATACATCGCAATTATGCTTTTTCTGTGAGCGCAGATACATAAGTACCTCATTTTCGATACATCGTGATACATATGAGGACAGCTTTTTGTTTTTGTCGGGGGAGAAGGTGTTAATGCCCTTAATAAGTCCGATAGTGCCGATGGATATAATATCCTCGGCATTTTTGTCATCACTGTATTTTTTTGCAATATGCGCTACAAGCCGTAGGTTTCTTTCTATCAGAATGTTTTTGGCATCCATATCACCCTTTGACATTTTCTCGATGTACATTGCCTCCTCTTCATTTGAAAGGGGTTTGGGAAAGACCTGAGCGCCTGAGACATACCCTGCCATCAGAATTACCGTTTTAAGCCATTCAAAAACCACTTCAAGCATAAAATCACCGCCATTTTTGCCACAATATAAATTGATGGCTTTTTTGTATTATGTATATTCCTGTAAGGCTTGGTCGGGTTGTATAATTTTTGATTATTTGCCTGATAATATTATAAAAGGGGTAAGGAAAGGAGATTTTGTGGTGATGACAATAGATGAAAGACTTACTCATAATTGTAATAAGCTACTTTTTGATTGCACAGATGAGGAGCTTTATAAAGGACTTGTAGAGCTTATTGGTGATTTGAAAACAGAGATTAAAAGTCCCCAGGAAAAACGCAAGCTTTATTATATCTCGGCAGAGTTTCTCGAGGGCAGAAGGCTTAAATGTGATTTAATTGCCTTAGGTATATTCGATGAGGTAAGGAAAACCTTAAGGGACAACGGTAAGGATATTGAAAGAGTGGCAGAATGTGAGCCTGAGCCTGCCTTAGGTAATGGCGGACTTGGCAGACTTGCCGCCTGCTTTATGGATAGCACTGCCCACCTTGGCTTATATGGTGATGGTGTAGGAATTCTCTACCACAACGGCCTTTTTTATCAAAAATTCAAACATAACAAGCAGATTGAGGAGGATAACTCATGGCGTGAGGGTAGCTATATATTGAATAAGACGGATACGGTATATGATATTCAGCTTGCAAAGGGGACCGTAAAAAGCATTAGGTATACCATTGATATAATTGGTAAGAGGGTTAACAGAATAAACCTTTTTGATACAGAGGAGCTTAACCCTTTAACGGATAAGTTGTATCCCGATGATTCCACACCCCAGGGTAGGCAACTGCGTCTTTGCCAGGAGTATTTTATGGTAAGCTCTGCGGCACAGCTTATTATTGAGGAAAGTGAAAGGCGTGGCTCAAATCTGCGTGATTTGAGTGATTATGCCGTTGTTCAGATAAATGATACACATCCGAGCCTTATTATCCCTGAGCTTATATGGCAACTGCAAAAACGCGGTATGGGGAGAAATGATGCAATTGATGTTGTAAAGGATATGTGTGCATATACTAACCATACAATATTGCGTGAGGCGTTGGAGTGCTGGCCTAAGGCGGTTATGGAGGAGGTTGTGCCACACCTTATTCCTATTATTGAGGATTTATCGGACAGAGTAGGAAAAGGGGACATAGAAATCATTGATAATAACAATATGGTTAATATGGCAGCTATGGATATTCATTATAGCTTTTCGGTCAATGGTGTCGCAAGTCTCCATACAGAAATCCTGAAAAACACAGAGCTTTTCGATTTTTACAAAGAATACCCCGAAAGATTTAATAACAAGACAAACGGCATCAGCATGAGGCGGTGGCTATTGTCGATAAACCCTGAGCTTACACGCTTAATCCGTACTCTTATAGGTGACGGCTTTATAAATGACTATACCCGTCTTACAAATCTCTTACAGTATAAAGACCATCAGGATGTAACGGAAAAGCTGCTGAAGATTAAAGCAGAGAAAAAGGCTCAGTTATGCGACAGGCTTTTGGGGACACATATTCCGCAAAATGCTATTTTTGATGTCCAGATTAAGAGAATTCACGAATACAAAAGACAACAGATGAATCTTTTGTTTTTAATCAATCTCTATCTAGACATTAAGCGTGGTATCCACCCCAAACGCCCCATTGTGGCAATATTTGGCGGTAAGGCGGCACCTGCCTATACCATTGCAAAGGATATAATCCATGCAATATTGTGCTTTAGTGAGGTAATTGAGAAGGACAGAGGTGTTCGTGATTTTATGCGCGTTTGCATGGTGGAAAACTATAATGTGTCAAAGGCAGAGCAGATTATCCCTGCGGCAGATATTTCAGAACAGATTTCCTTGGCATCAAAGGAGGCATCGGGTACAGGCAATATGAAGTTGATGCTAAATGGTGCTATCACCTTAGGTACTCGTGACGGAGCAAACATTGAGATTGAAAGTCTTGTGGGAGAGGGGAACATTTATTGTTTCGGTGATGCTTCTGAAAGAGTTATTGAAAGGTATAAGAAGGGAAGCTATAAGGCACGTGAATACTACGAAAGCATACCAAGACTCCGCGAGGCGGTAGATTTTTTGACAGGAAAGGAAATGTCGGAAGTAGGAGACAAAGACTCCTTAAAGCGGTTACAGAGTGAGCTTATCAATAAGGATTACTTTATGACCTTCCCCGACTATCTTGACTATGAAAGGACAAGATTTAAAATGTATGAGGATTATGAGGACAGACTTGCCTGGGGCAGAAAGAGCCTTGTAAACATTGCTCGTTCGGGGTATTTTTCCTCAGATAGAACAATAATGGAATATAACAGAGATATTTGGAAATTAAGTGAGGCAGAAAATGGAAAAAACGATTAAGAGAAAAGGACTTGACACCAATGGCCCGGTGTTTGATTTTTTACAGAAGCTTGGAAAGGTTTTGATGGTGGTTATCGCGGTTATGCCTGCGGCAGGTATTATGATAAGTATCGGCAAGCTTGTTGCGATGGTGGGTGAGAACTTTGAATTAGTGGTAACCATTGCGAGCATAATCGAAAATATTGGTTGGGCAATAATTGGTAATCTCAACATCCTTTTTGCTGTAGCCATTGGTGGCTCGTGGGCAAAGGATAGGGCAGGAGGTGCTTTTGCCGCACTTATTGCCTTCATATTGATAAATCGTGTTACGGGTGCGGTCTTTGGCGTAACAGAGGTTATGCTTTCTGATCCTGAGGCAGTGACAAAGACAATTTTCGGCAAGGAAATTGCGGTAAACGGATACTTCACCACTGTCCTGGGTGCACCTGCTCTGAACACAGGTGTATTTGTGGGCATTATAGCAGGATTTTTAGGCGGTGTGGTGTATAACCGATACTATAATTACCGCCGTCTGCCTGATGCATTGGCTTTCTTTAACGGCAAACGCTTTGTACCCCTTGTGGTGATTTTATGGTCATCAATAGTTGCCCTTGCCTTTGCGGTTGTGTGGCCTATTATACAGACAGGTATTAACTCCTTCGGCTTGTGGATTGCAAACTCGCGTGACACCTCACCTGTGCTTGCACCCTTTATCTATGGTACGCTTGAAAGGCTTTTGATACCCTTTGGTCTTCATCATATGCTCACAATTCCCATGAATTATACCTCCTTTGGCGGAGAGTATACCATTCTCACAGGGGCTAATATGGGTACTACCGTATACGGACAGGACCCGTTGTGGCTTGCCTGGGTTACGGACCTGGTAAACCTTAAAAATGCAGGAGATATAGAAAGCTATAACCAGCTTTTAGTATCAATTGTGCCTGCCAGATTCAAGGTTGGTCAGATGATTGGTGCAACAGGACTTTTGATGGGTGTGGCATACGCTATGTATAGACGAATCCCGAAGGAGAACAGACACAATTTTAAATCAATGTTTGTGTCAACGGCTCTTGCGGTATTTCTGACGGGTGTTACGGAGCCTATTGAGTTTATGTTTATGTTTTGTGCTATACCCTTATATATTGTCTATGCCGTATTGCAAGGTCTTGCCTTTGCGGCGGCAGGTGTTGTGGATTTGAGACTTCATTCCTTTGGTAATATAGAGCTTGCTACAAGACTTCCTATGTCTATTCGGGCGGGACTTGGTCTTGATGTAATCAACTTTATAATATGTGTAATCCTGTTCTTTGCAGTGGGATATTTTGTAGCGTATTATATGATTGGAAGGTTTGGTTACAAGACACCTGGGCGTGAATTAAGGGAATCAGATGAGGTAGATGCAAAAACGGGAACAAATGAGGCAGAGGCGATTATTGAACTTCTTGGAGGCAGAGATAATATTGAGCTTGTGGATGCGTGTATGACAAGATTAAGAGTTACTGTAAAGGAGCCGGAAAAGGTGGCAGAGGCGGATGAATGGAAAAAGGCAGGTGCCTTGGGACTCATCAAAAAGGGCAATGGTATTCAGGCGGTGTACGGACCTAAGGCGGATGTTTTAAAATCCGATATTAATGATGTGCTATGAAACTGCTCACATTAAATACTCATAGCCTTCAGGAGCCTGAGTATGAGAAAAAGCTAAAGGTGTTCTGTAAGGGGATTGAGGAATTAAAGCCTGATATAATTGCATTGCAGGAGGTAAACCAGCCTTCCTGCGGTGATGTGATACAAATGCGAAAAAGCTATTCCTTAAAGCAGGGAAATCACCTTGAAAGAGTAAGAAAAATTCTCGAGCATAGAGGGATTATGTATCACACACTGTGGTATGGCTTTAAGAGAAGCTACGGAATATATGATGAAGGCTTGGGGATTATGTCAGGACTGCCTATTGAGAGTACACGCTTTGTAAGGCTTTCGAAGGTGCGTGATGATTGGAAGCTTCGGTATGCCTTGGGTGTAAGAATGGGGGACGTGTGGTATTACTCCGTTCATACGGGTCGTCCCGAGGATAAGGATGAGCCTTTTACGGATGAGATAGAAAGGTTAATGAGTGAGCTTCGGGGGAAGCGGGCAGTTGTAATGGGGGATTTTAACTGCCCTGACACCTATCCTGAATATGTAAAACTAAAGACGGGTGGATTATATGACACCTTTGATATTGCAAAATGTCGTACGGGACACTACACCGCCGAAAGTAAAATTGATGGGTGGGGTGAAGGTGACCGCAGGATGCGGATAGATTATATTTTTACCAACTTTGAGACTGAGGTAAGCACATGGCAGACGGTGTTCACGCCTGAAAGATATGGTGTGGTGTCTGACCATTTCGGGGTGTATGTCACAATAGCGTAAATTTTATGTCATTTATACAGTAGACAAAAAGACTTCTTCATAGTATAATTATACTTAATAAGAGGAGGTAGGGTCTATGTATGAGAAATTTCAAAAATTAGGACTGAAGCCCTTTGGTGCAGTGCCCTCAAAGAGACAGTTACAACGGACAAGGTAAGAGTTGTTTTATATGATACAGCCTGTTCGCCTGCTATTCGTGAGTTTGGCTTATATAAGTTGCCACAGGGAACATTTCAAAAGGCAGCAAATGAGACAAAGAGGATGAAGGCGGCAAAGAACCTTGCGGCAACATCAATTTCAAAGGTGATAGAGGTTGAGGATGGCGTTGAGATTGAGTTCGGCGGTATTTATCCCTTTAATACTATCCGGTTCAACGGTGCAGGAATTTATAAGTATATAATCCACGCCTTTGACGGTGCGAAGTACTATAAGATTTACGAAGCAGACAGCCCGGAGAAGAAAGAGGTTGTTCATCTTGACAAGACCATTGATTCATCATATCGAATCAAGATTGAAACCTATAAGTTCCAGAAGGACAGCAACAAGCTTGAGCCTGAGGTATATAAATTGTAATAACGAAAAGGAGATTGCATTTGCAATCTCCTTTTGGTTATTAATAATTTTCTGCGTGGATTTCAAAATAGCTTCGGGGATGGTCACAAACAGGACAAATTTCCGGTGCGTTTGTGCCAACAACGATATGGCCGCAGTTACGGCACTCCCAAACCTTAACCTCGCTTTTCTGGAATACCTCGTTGGCGTTTACATTGTGCAGTAATGCACGGTATCTCTCCTCGTGTGTTTTCTCGATAGCTGCAACCTTCCTGAACTTTTCTGCAAGCTCTG
>JAZOBR010000013.1:0-6604 GCA_045596105.1 Candidatus Ornithomonoglobus sp. | reverse complement strand
GCCGGGTATCGGTAGGAAGAGTGCAGAGAGAATTGCATTCTATATCCTTGAGCAGATGTCGAAGGAAGACACAGAGAAAATGGCGGCAGCGATTATCGGTGCAAAGGAAAAAATCCGTATGTGCGAGGTGTGTCAGAACCTGACCGATAAAAGCCCCTGCGATACTTGTCAATCGCTGAAGCGTGATAAGTCAATAATCTGTGTAGTTGAAGGCCCCGAGGATGTATCAGCTATAGAGAACACTCACGAATATAATGGACTATACCACGTCCTTCATGGTGCATTGTCACCGATGGATGGGATTGGTCCCGATGACATCAAGATTAATGAGCTTTTGTTACGATTGACAGATGGTGTGGTAAAAGAGGTTATTCTTGCTACCAATCCGACTGTAAATGGTACAGCAACGGCGATATATATTTCAAAGCTTTTAGCTCCCTTTGATGTCAAGGTAACAAGAATTGCACATGGAATCCCCGTAGGCTCTGACATTGAATACGCTGATAAGATTACTATCATAAAGGCTATGGAAAGCCGTCAGGAAATGGCTTGAGGAACGTAAATGGGAAATAAAGCATTAATAGCAATAAGTGGCGGAGTTGATAGCTCTGTTGCGGCATATGTTGTAAAGGATAAGGGCTACGACCTTCGGGGCGTAACCCTTAGTTTGTACTCGGAGAGTGAAGAAGATATAAGGGATGCAAAAAAGGTTTGTGATATTATCGGTTTCCCATATGAGGTGCTTGATTTAAAATCTGAGTTTAAGAATATCGTTATAGAATCATTTATAAGAGCATATGAGAATATAACTACTCCAAATCCCTGTATTGTGTGCAATAAGCATATTAAATTCGGCAAGCTTATGGATTATATGAAGGAGCTTTCCTGTGATAAGCTTGTTACAGGTCACTATGCACAGATAGACAAGCAGGGGGACAGATATATTCTTAAAAAGGGTAAGGATATAAAAAAGGACCAGAGCTATGTGCTATATACTTTATCACAGGACCAGCTATCACATACAATCCTGCCGTTAGGCCGTCTTTCAAAGGACGAGGTTCGTGAAATAGCAAAGGAAAGTGGCTTTATAAATGCAAACAAACGAGAGAGTCAGGATATTTGCTTTGTTGAAAACGGCAAGTATGCAGAGTTTATAGAAGGGTATCTTGGCAAGAGTTACCCTGAGGGTGACTTCAAGGATTTTAACGGAAACGTATTAGGGACACATAAAGGCCTTATTAGGTACACGATTGGTCAGCGTAAGGGCTTGGGTCTTTCATTACCAAATCCTATGTATGTATGCTCCCTGTGTCCGGAGAGTAATTCGGTTTTGCTTGGTGATAACGAGGATTTATTTAAAAGCTCATTAGATGCATATGATATTAATCTTATTACCCTAGACAGAATTGACGGCAAGCTTAATTGTCGTGCCAGAGTACGATACTCCCAGAAGGAGGAGGATGCAACAGTATGGCAGACGGGTGATAACGAAATCCATGTGGAATTTAGTTCACCACAGCGTGCGATTACTCCAGGTCAGGCAGTAGTGTTATATGATGGTGATACAGTAATAGGCGGAGGAACCATAAAATAGTAATGAGTGAAATGTTTGATAGAACTGAGAGACTTCTCGGCGTAACAGCAATGGAAAAATTAAAAAAAGCTCATATAGCCGTTTTTGGTGTCGGTGGTGTAGGTGGCTATGTTGTTGAGGGACTTGTGAGGTCGGGTGTTGGTGAAATAACCGTATTTGACAAGGATGTAGTAAGTGAATCCAATATCAACAGACAGATTATTGCTACCATCAATACTGTAGGTAAAAGCAAGGTTGAGCTTATAAAAGAGCGTGCATTGTCAATTAATCCTGATATTAAGTTTAATATACACGAATGCTTCTATTTGCCCGACAATGCAGATGAATATGATTTTAGCGGTTTGACATATATTGTTGACGCGGTTGACACAGTAACTGCAAAGCTTGAAATCATAACACGCGCAAACAAAATGGGCATACCTGTTATTTCCTCTATGGGAACGGGCAATAAGCTTGACCCCACAGGATTCGAGGTTGCGGATATAAAAAACACAAGCGTGTGTCCATTGGCAAGAGTTATGAGACGCGAGTTAAAGAAAAGGGGAATAGATAGCCTCAAGGTTGTGTATTCTAGGGAGGAGGCAATAAAGACGGATGGAGATGCTCCCGCATCAGTTGCCTTTGTTCCGCCCGTCGCAGGACTTATTATTTCAGGAGAGGTAATAAAGGATATAATAAAACTCCCATAAGAGGGAGTTTTTTGAATTTTCCCTTTACTTTTATACTTAAATTTAGTATAATTACAGTATATAAAAATGATTGAGGTGAATGATAATAATGACCAAAGCAGAGAAGTTTAAAGAATATATAAATGGTCGTAATATTACAGTAATCGGTATTGGTATTTCAAACCTGCCCCTGATAAAGTTTTTGGTGGCGGCAGGCGCTAAGGTAACCGCTTGTGATATGCACGATAGTGAGTGGTTAGGTGAAAACTACACCATTTGTCGTGATTTAGGAGTCAAGACAGTTTTGGGTGAGGACTATCTTAACCATTTAACCGATGATTTGATAATAAAAACACCCGGAATGAGATATGACAAGCCTGAGTTGATTGAGGCGGTAAAAAACGGTGCAGTTCTGACATCGGAGATGGAGATATTCTTTGAGCTATGCCCATCTCATATAATAGCCGTAACAGGCTCAGACGGAAAGACAACCACAACCTCATTAATTCATCGTATGCTTACCGATAAGGGATACAAGACATGGCTTGGGGGTAACATAGGTAATCCGCTTTTGAGTGATGTGGAGAAAATGACAGAGGATGATTATGTAGTTTTGGAGCTATCCTCATTTCAGCTCCATACAATGAAGAAGTCCCCGGAAATAGCAGTTATAACAAACCTGTCACCCAATCACCTTGATTGGCATACTGACTACAATGAGTATATTGAGGCAAAGACTCATATATATAAGGCTATGACAAAGGGAAATAAACTTGTATTGAATGCTGACAATGAAGACAGTAAAAAGCTTCTACCCATAGATAACTGTGATGTATTCACCTTCTCAAGACAGGGTGAGGGATATACTCATCTTGAGGGTGATGTAATTTATTATGGTGATAAGGCAATACTTGATATTAAAGACATCAAAATTCCCGGTATGCATAATGTTGAGAACTATATGGCGGCAATTACTGCGGTGTATGAGCTTGTAGATGATAATGTAATAGTTAACACGGCAAAGGAATTTCACGGTGTACCGCACAGAATAGAGCTTGTAAGAACACATAAGGGCGTGAGGTATTATAATAGCTCCATCGATTCAAGTCCCAATCGTACAATCAATACCTTAAAGGTATTCAAGGAAAAGGTTATAATGATAGGCGGCGGCAAGGATAAGGGAATTCCTTATGATGAAATAGGTCAACCTATAAAAGACCATGTAAAAACACTTATATTGATTGGTAAAACTGCGGACAAGATACACGAGGCTTTGTTAAAGACAGAGGGTGGAGATAAGGTGAAGGTTATTCGTGTAACGGACTATCCCGAAGCGGTATCAACAGCCTATGGTGAGGCGACAGACGGTGATGTTGTTGTACTGACACCTGCCTCTACAAGCTTTGATATGTTCCGCAATTTTGAGGAGAGAGGAAATCTCTATAAGAAGCTTGTAAATGAGCTTGATTAAAGGAAGTGGAAATAATGCGTAAGCTTGTAAGACAGCTTAGTGACCTGAGGGGAATCTCGGGCTTTGAATACAGAATCAATAATGAGGTTAAGAACATCCTGTCAAAGTATTGCGATGAGGTAAGGATTGATGCTTTAGGCTCTGTTATTGGTGTAAAAAAATGCAACAAGCCTAATGCTCCTAAATTGATGATTGAAGCACATATGGACGAAATCGGTCTTATGGTGACATCTGTCACCAATGAGGGATTTATTACCTTTACGAGTGTTGGAGGCGTTGATGAGAGAATTTTGCCGTCTCTTGAGGTGGTTATTCATGGTAAGGAGGATATAGTTGGTGTTGTTGGTATGCCATCTCTACGAAAGGGTGACCCTGAAAAGAGCTTTAAAAAAGACGAGCTTGCGATAGATACAGGACTATCTGTTGATAAGGTAAAGAGCCTTGTAACTGTAGGAGACAGTATAACCTTTGCTCAATCTGTGGGTGCTTTGGGTAAGCATCAGTTTTCTTCAAAGACAATGGATGACAGAGCATCTGCGGCGGCAATTATTACTGTTATGAAGAATCTGCAGAGTGCAGAGCTTAATTGTGATGTGTATGCCGTATGTGCAGTTCAGGAGGAGGTTGGCTGTCGAGGCGGTAAAACTACATCCTATGGTATTGCCCCTGACATGGCTATTGCAATAGATGTTACTCATGGAATTACGCCCGACAACTCGGAAAATGCGATTGAGGTTGGAAAGGGTACCGCTATGAGTAAGGGACCCAATATCCACCCGAGGCTTGTGGAGAGGTTAGAGAAAACCGCAAAGGACCATAAGATTAAATATAACATCGAGATTGATGGTGGAGCAACAGGTACTGATGCGTGGTCAATTCAGGTATCGGGTGACGGTGTGCCAACTGCTTTGATGTCAATTCCGTTAAAATATATGCATACCTCTGTTGAGACACTGGATATGCGTGATTTAAAGGCTACAGTTGATGTTATAACCAAATTTATCAAGGGATTGGAGGCTGATACAAAATGGCTATTACTATGGACAGACTAAGTGAAATCAGAGCCGTATCAGGTGCTGAGTATGATATGCGTTCATATCTTATCCCTGAGATAAAAAAGCATTGTGATAGTTTTGACGTGGACTCAATAGGTAATATTATTGCTTTAAAGAAGGGCAAAAGTAATTCAAAAAAAATACTTATCGGCACACATATAGATGAGGTTGGATTTATTGTTGATTCAATTACCGATTCGGGCTTTGTAAAGTTTAAGAGTGTGGGCATAATCGACCCGCGTGTTTTAGTATCAAAGAAGGTGATTATCGGTAAGGATGCCCATATGGGTGTCATTGGTATGAAGGCAATTCATCTGCAAAAGAAAAAAGAAAGAGAATCAACTGTTAACGTTAAGGATTTGTATATTGACATTGGTGAAACTACAAAAAAGGATGCAGAAAAACGTATCTCCTTAGGCGACAGAATTACCTTTGCGACTGAATTTTGTGATTTGGGTGAGGTTGTGCGCGGTAAAGCACTTGGCAGGCTTGGGTGTATTGCATTGCTTGATGCGATGAAGGAAACACCGCAGCTTGACACATATTTTGTATTTGCATCCCAGGGTGAGGTCGTTGATAATCCTATGGGAAGAGGTATGCGTGTTGCAACCCACAGAATTAACCCTGATTTGGCGGTAGTAATAAGTGCTGTTAATTCCGAGGATTTTAAGGATGAGAAATCAGTTTCTGCCCGACTGGGAAAGGGTGCAGTGATTGAATTCGGAGATAAAACATCCTTGAGCAATATAAAGCTTGCTAATAAGCTTATAGAATTGGCTCAGGAGAATGAAATTCCATATCAGGTTAAAACTTCATTTATTGGAGCATCTGAGTCAGGTGCAGTTATGATTTCGGCTTCAGGTGCCGCGGTTGCAACAGTTTCAATACCTGTGAGATATTTAAGAACACCTGTAGGATTTATGAATAAAAATGATTTGAACGGAGCTTCAAAGCTATTATCTCTGTTCACAAAGGAAAGTGATGTGATTTTTAATGGAATTGCTTAAAAAATTAACAGAATTTGATTGCCCGTCATCAAGGGAAGGTACTGTTGCAGAGTTTATAAAGGAAAAGTGCGAGAGTATGGGCTATGAGGTGTCATATGATGGCTTAGGCTCGGTAATTGCACATAAAAAAGGCAAGGGCAAAAAGTTGATGGTTGCCGCCCATATTGACGAGATTGGTATAATAGTAAATTATATCGAGGATAGTGGATTTATCCGTTTTGCGAAAGTGGGCGGTCTTGAGGCAAAGGAGCTTTTAAAACGCCGTGTGAAGTTTAATAATGGAACAATCGGCGTTATATCAAGTGAAAAGGGCTTTAAGGATAAGGCAGAGCTTGATAAGCTTTATGTTGATATTGGTGTTAAGGATAAGGCGGAGACTCAGGAATATGTAAAAACAGGTGACACAGCCGTATTTGTAGGTGAATTCCATAAAACAGGCTCAACTGTTATTTCAAAGGCATTGGATGACAGAGTCGGATGCTATATAATGCTTAAGGCTATGGAGAGAAATGTAAATAGTGACAACGACTTGTATTATGTATTTACAACTCAGGAGGAGGTTGGTTTGCGTGGCGGAAAAACCTCTGCATTTACTGTAAAGCCTGACTATGCAATAGCAATTGATGTAACAGATACAGGAGATACTCTTGAGGACAGCAAAATGGAGGTAAAGCTTGGCGGGGGTGCGGCAATAAAGATTATGGACCGTTCGGTTATGTGTGATCGTGGCGTTGTGGATACCCTGCGAAAGCTGTGTGAGGATGCAAACAAAGTCGGATCGTAGCCATGTCGTTCTGTGAGCCAAGGAG
>JAZOBR010000012.1:0-16645 GCA_045596105.1 Candidatus Ornithomonoglobus sp. | reverse complement strand
CTTTCCTATAAGCTTTGTAATCTCATCCTGTTCAATTCCTAAAAAACGCAACTCCCTAAGCATAGGGGTCATAGAATCGATCAACTCTATCGCCTTTTCGTTGCCCATGCCTTTCTCCCTTGGACTTACAAAATTACCCCTTGCCTTCTGAGAATAGATATAACCCTCATTTTCAAGCTCCTTGTATGCCTTTTGAATTGTATTGGGATTAATTGCAAGGGTCTGTGCAAGCTCTCTCACCGAGGGAATTTTATCACCCTCAAGAAGCACACCCTTAATAATAAGCTCCTTAACCTTATCGCATATCTGCTCATACAACGGCCTATGGTCGCCAAAATCAAGCTGGAACATCTGCATCCCTCCTTTGTATTAGCTGTATTAATACATATAATACACTATATTTCACAATAAGTCAATAGAAAAGCAAAAAATTTATATAAAAATTTTTTAGAAATAAAGGGTTGACAAGGAGAAAAAAATCTGTTATAATTAGCTTTGTGATTTAGCGGGGTGTAGCGCAGTTGGTAGCGCACACGTCTGGGGGGCGTGATGCCGCAGGTTCAAGTCCTGTCACTCCGACCATAAAAAAATAACCTCATGGTAGTGGGGTTATTTTTTTTGTTAATTTGAAAGGATTTGAAACTCAGGGAGGCAACCGCCGTCAAGAAAACAGTGCAATTCACTGTTTTTAGTCTGGTGTAACGAGGCTTTAGCCAAGGTAACGCAGATTGCGAAGCAATATGCGTCCTGTCACTCCGAACAAAAAGTGTGTTCAAAATATGTTCAAAATATAATAACACTATAAAGCATTGTAAACTTTCACCCTATGTCCACAGTCCATTTAACGGGACTGTGGTTTTTTATGACTTGAATTCATATGTTAACTATGGTAAAATGTTTATAAAGAAAAGAGGTGCAGTATGAAAGCTATTGTTTGTCTAGATGAGTGTTTCTGTATGGCGTTTAATGGTCGCCGTCAAAGTATGGATAAATTGGTTCGTGAGAAGATTGCCTCACTTACTGATGGGATGCCCCTGTATATGCTCCCCTATTCTTCCAGGCAATTCACAGGCGAGATTAAGGATATATTCCTCTGCGATGATTTATCAAATCTCCCCCAAGATGCCTTTGTCTTTTTTGAAACTACCCAACCTGCCGTTGATGAGATTGACGAATTATACGCCTTTATGTGGAACCGTCGTTATCCATCGGACCTCAAGCTGGGATTTGATATTGGCAAAAGCGGTTTTAATTTGTGTTCATCCGAGGATTTCCAGGGCAACTCACACGATAAAATCACTTTAAACATTTATAAAAAGAGGTGATGTAATGAAAACACGCAACATATTTCATATTCTTATAATTGCCTCACTGCTTCTTGTCTGCTTCTGTCAAATACGTTCAATAAACAGAAACAATGTTGCTTACTCCGGTAATGCATACACTATTATTAACAACAATATCCCCTACTTTACAGAGGACGATATAACATCAAATGCATTTGAGAGCTATGCTCCCCTTGACTACCTTGGCAGATGCGGTGAGTGTGTGGCATCAATCGGTGTTGAAACTATGCCTACCGAGGAGAGAAGCTCTATCAGCTCTGTCACACCTACCGCATGGCACAGTGTCGAATATAAAATTGTTGATGGAGGAAACCTATATAACCGATGCCATCTTATCGGGCATCAGTTAACAGGTGAAAATGCAAACGAAAATAACCTTATTACGGGCACAAGATATATGAACATTGAGGGTATGCTTCCCTTTGAGAATATGGTCGCTGACTATGTCAGAGAAACAGGTAACCACGTTATGTATCGTGAAACTCCATATTTTGAAGGCAACAACCTTCTTGCCAATGGTGTGTTCCTTGAGGGCTATTCCGTAGAGGACCACGGCGAGGGTATTTCCTTTAATGTGTTCTGCCATAATGTTCAACCTGGCATTTCTATAGATTACAGTGATGGCTCAAGTGCATTTGATGATGACTACAGAGGTAAGCTATCAGTCCCCATCGAGGATGCAAGCTATATTCTTAATACTAAATCAAAAAAGTTTCATAAGACGGATTGCAAGGGCGCTCAGGACATTGCCGAGAGCAACCGAGCCACCCTCGCAGGCTCACGAGAGGATGCAGTAGCCTTAGGTTACTCACCTTGCAATACTTGCGATCCCTAATTAAAAGGAGAATATTATGAAAAATAAGCTATTCCATTCGTTAATAATTACCTTAGGTATACTTTTATCAACCATTATCACTTCTACATCCGCACAGGCTAATACAACTATCAGGATGCAGATTGACAATCCTATAATGACCGTAAACGGCCAAAATACAGAGATTGACCCCGGCAATGGTACAACGCCCGTAATCATATCAGAACGCACTCTGATTCCTATACGCGCCGTAATTGAAAGCTTTGGCGGTGATGTTGGCTGGGATGGTGCTACACAGACAGTCACTCTTAATATGAAAGCCGACACAATCAGACTTACTATCGGGGTAAATACAGCTTACTTTAACGATACCGCAGAATGGATTGATGTTGCACCACAAATTATAAATGAACGCACAATGCTACCCATCAGATACATTGCAGAACGCTTTGGTCTGTCTGTGGATTGGGAAGGAGATTCTCTTACTGTTACTATATCAAGAGATGATGTAACAAAGACCTTTTCCTATGACGAGGTTCCGCCCTATCAGGGAGAGGCATATGCGGTCATAAATAACAATGTGCCATACTTTACAAAGAACGAAATAACCGCACAATCCTTTGAGCTTTACAGCTCTCTTGACCATTACGGCAGATGCGGTGAATGTACTGCATCAGTAGGCATAGATCTTATGCCCATAGAGGAAAGAGGCGATATTTCCTCCGTTCATACGTCCGGGTGGCAATCAATAGAAACAGATGCCGTAGCAGGCGGATACCTGTACAACCGGTGTCATCTTATCGGGCATCAGTTGTCGGGTGAGGATGCCAATCCGAGAAATCTTATTACAGGCACGCGATACCTAAACATTGAGGGTATGCTACCCTTTGAAAATATGGTTGCAGACTATGTTAAGGAAACACATAACCACGTTATGTATCGTGCAACTCCTGTATTTATCGGCAACAATCTAGTTGCGTCAGGAGTGCTTTTAGAAGGCTTATCAGTTGAGGATAACGGAGAGGGCATCAAGTTCTGCGTATGGTGCTACAATGTACAACCGAACATCACCATTGACTATGCAACAGGCTATGCCGTACTGCCCTATACGCCGCCTGCAGGCAATGAGCCAGTCTCAGGCAAATACGTACTAAATAAAAACACAAAAAAGTTCCACCTCTCCGATTGCAGTAGTGTAAAGAGGATGGCAGAGAAGAATAAGGAATATTTTGATGGTAACAAAGATACCCTAATCAACAGAGGCTACACCCCCTGTGGAAACTGCCATCCATAATTCTTACTTTTACTTTGTAAAAAAATATTGGTAAATTGAAAAAGCATCCGATTGAAGTGAACTCCTTTTAGTTCAATTCAATCGGATGCTTTTTTTATCATTCAATACCTGTCACTCTTTTAAGAGAAATATGTGTCCCCTCACACAGTATAAGTTTGCAATTATAGGTATCAATCTTTTTTAATCTGCCCTTAGTTTTTACATACCGCCCTCCTGACTTTTTCTTATCAGGGATAAAGTGCGTTATAATCACCTCAGGTTGCTCCTGAATATGCTCTGCCAATTCGTTGAGCTTGCGGTTTATTGCCTCTATAGTTTCCTCAGTAATCTCACGCTCGGCATCTGTCAATCGTGCAGTTTCCTCCACTGCATCCTCATATCCAACCAGAGCCGCGAAGGACGAAAACTGTGCCGCACGCTCAACACGCCTCATACGCTTGTGCCTATAGGACTTCTCATATGGAGCATCAATTATATCACTGTAATCATGAATTTCATTTCTCATGCCTTATGACCGCCAATCTGCCCGTTACGGCTAATAGTCGTTGCACCCTCCTCAAGATTCATTCCCTTGAGGATGGCATTCTTGCCAAACTGTTTTTTTATGTCAAGCATAGCCTTCTGTATGCTTTTTTCCTTCCGTTTAGCCTCAATTTCCTTTTCCTCCGCCTCGTAATCCGACAACAAATCAAGCTGAGTTGAGGCAGATTTGTAAACTACCAACCCCTCATCCTTAATATTGTTTGCACATATATTCACTCGGCGTACCAGCAAATCAGGGTTTACAATCCTGTCAAACAGCTCCACCATAGCGGTAACAATCTCCCTTGTGGATGAGGTATACTCACCTAAGGCAGTTGTACCCTGAGCGTGCTTCGGTACACTTCTTCCATAGTGGTCAATACTCACAGGCCCTACATACTTTGCCCGTATTTCGGGGTTTGTGAGGTTTTCTATATCATAACCCACCGTCAGGACAATCTGATTGGTCATTAATCCCTTGTCAACCAAATCAAGGACAAGAAGCTCCGTCATCTCGCGAACGATAAGTCTTGCCTTTTCAAAATCATAGGGGCAATGCAATACCTGACCTGCTCCGAGACTCTGGTTTTCAGGCACATACTCACGAATATCGGATATTTCCGTAGGCTCATATCCCCAGGCATGGTCAATTAAAAGCTCGGCATTAACGCCAAACAGACGATAAAGTAAATCCTCGTTATAGTAATCATTCTCTCCACCTATGGAACACTTTGCAACATCTCCCATGGTATAAAGGCCAACCGATGCAAGACGTCTCTGGTATCCGGGGCCCACACGCCAGAAATCCGTTATAGGTGTGTGTCCCCAAAGCTCGCGGTATGACATCTCGTCAAGCTCGGCTATTCTTACGCCGTCCTCGTCCGCCTCCTTATGCTTTGCGACTATATCCATGGCAATCTTTGCAAGATACATATTTGTACCCAGGCCCACCGTTGCGGTTATGCCCGTCTGGGACAGTACATCACGAATTATCGTCATTGCAAAGTCGTGAGGTGTCTTTCCGCTTGCCTTGAGGTAGCCGGTAATATCAATAAAAACCTCATCTATTGAATAAACGTGAATATCCTCTGAGGATACGTATTTCAGGTAAATATTATAAATACGGGTGCTGTAGTCCATATAATATGCCATTCTTGGTGGTGCGGCAATATATGATAGCCTCAGCTCAGGATTTGCCTGCACCTGAGGCTCAATATAGCTCTCACCTTTAAATTCACCGCCACAAAGCATTTTCTGGCGGTCCCGATTAACTTCCTTAACCCTTTCAACCACCTCAAAGAGCCTTGCTCTGCCCGATATACCATATGCCTTCAAGGATGGCGATACCGCCAGACAAATAGTCTTTTCCGTTTTCGATGCATCAGCAACAACAAGGTTGGTAGTAAGAGGGTCAAGCCCTCTTTCTACGCACTCAACAGAGGCATAGAAGGATTTTAAGTCGATACATAAATACATTTTATTCATTCTATGCCCCTCCTTTCTCACATAACCTTTCTTCCCTCACCCTGTTCACAAATTATTTTACCATAATTCATTGATAAAATCAACACCTCATCATATTTATGTGCTCTATATGGAACAGGCTATTGCAGTAAAACAGAATGTGTGATATAATTTTATTATAATAGTTTTAAGGAGTGTTTATAATGAAGGCATTAATTACAGGTGCAAGCTCAGGTTTAGGCTGGGAAATGGCACATATACTATCGGATATGGGATATGACATAATTGCCGCCGCACGCCGGGTTGATAAGCTGAAGGATTTGAAAGATGATTTGAAAACAAATGTGGAAATAGTAGAATGTGACGTAACAGATGTGGAGCAATGCAAAGCATTGGTACAACGAGCAGACGAGGTTGATGTGTTTATCAATAACGCAGGCTTCGGTGTATTCGGTGAGTTTTGCGAAAATGACCTTGACCGCGAAATGACAATGCTTGACACAAATGTCCGAGCGGTACATATACTTACAAAGCTTGTGGCAAAGGTGTTCCGCGATCGTAATCGGGGTTATATCTTGAATGTAGCATCCTTAGCCGCCTTCTTCCCGGGTCCCTTGTTTGGAGCGTACTATGCAACAAAATCGTATGTTTTAAGGCTTTCTCAGGCTTTGGCCGAGGAATTGAGACAAGAGAAAAGTAAGGTTTCAATAAGTGTTCTTTGTCCGGGTCCTGTTCATACAGAGTTCGGCGAGGTTGCTCGTGTTAATTTCGGCACAGGAAAAGAAAGGGCAACAAAGCGTCTTGTTCTTACAAGTCCCGAGGTGGCACGATATGCAATCAAAAAGATGTTTAAGGGTAAGACAATAATCGTTCCCGGCGGAATTATGAAGCTTGCAATATTTTTACGCCGTATCCTGTCGGAAAAAGCTATTGCAAAGGTTGTATACCTCATTCAGAGCAAGAAATGCAGAATTAAAGAATAAAAAAATGACATTTCCAATGCCGTGTACTGTTAAGGACAGTTACCGAAAATAGTATAACGAGCATTGCGAGTCAAGAAGCAAAAGATAGAATTGTAAAACGTTTTATCTCTTTTTCTTATGCTTTTTATCCGCACATTCATCAAAGTAAATGCCTCTGATAAAATGAAGATACGAAATTTAAAGACTAACTATTAAAAGTCAATAGGTAAAATGAAAAAAATCGAAAATTTTTATCTGAGAAAAATAGGTATGGCAAAAATTGAAGCAACAGTTGCATAACCAATGCCGGGAATAGTTAATATGGTACCGTTGCACTCTACGATATCGATTACGAAGCCGCAAAGGCTAATGAAATTATCGGTAATAAGTACAATGAACTGCCTGATGCAACTGCAACCTGGAAATATACGGCAACAAAGACAATAGGTGAAGCTCCTGAGCATCTGCTACTTGTTTTAGCAAAGCTTATTAAATTCTACAAAACAGATATGCCCAATGATAACAAGGATGTTGTAAAGTTTACGAAGAATGCATCAGTTGATGAAATTTTAGCAAACACAAAGCTATGGGACGAGGATTTAACCTTCCTTGCAGATGAAATTTTGTTATAAAGGTAGGATCAGGAGAACAGAGCAAGAACAAAGAATTGGTATATCGTGAAATTCCTATTTTCAAGGACGGTATTGTTTTATAATTCTCAAAGAAATGAAATATAAGTTTTCTAAAAAAGAGGTTGAAGTATACGAAAATTTGTGGTATAATATATATATCATTATTTTAAAAAGAGGTAAATGAAAATGAAAATTGCTTTAATTAACGAAAACAGCCAGGCTGCAAAGAACGGTATCATCGTTGATACTCTTAAGAAGGTAGTTGAACCCCTTGGTCACGAGGTATTTAACTACGGTATGTATTCAGCAGAGGATGAGGCTCAGCTTACATATGTACAGATTGGTATTCTTGCTGCAGTTTTACTAAACTCAAAGGCGTGTGACCTTGTTATCACAGGCTGTGGTACAGGTGAGGGTGCTATGCTTGCTTGTAACTCATTCCCCGGTGTTCTTTGCGGACACGTTGTAGACCCCACAGACGCTTATCAGTTTACTCAGGTAAACAATGGTAACTGTATCGCAATGCCCTTTGCAAAGGGGTGGGGCTGGGGTGCAGAGCTTACCCTTGGCTATGTATTTGAAAAGCTATTCGTTGAGGAATGGGGCGGTGGCTACCCGAAGGAGAGAGCTATCCCCGAGCAGAGAAATGCAAGAATTCTTAACGAGGTTAAGAAGGTTACTCACACAGACCTTATTACAATTCTGAAGAATCTTGACCAGGAGCTTGTTAAGGGCGCTCTTGCAGGTGAGAAGTTCAAGGAATACTTCTTTGCTAACTGTCAGGACACAGCAATCGCAGATTGCGTTAAGTCAATTATCGGCTAAATAAAAGCAGCGAATTCAGAATCCTGAATTCGCTGCTTTATTATTACTTCAGATGATTTACCATTCACGCATATTTATAAAAAAGTGCATGTATTTATGTAATTCTTCCCTTGTAATTTTCCACAAAAAAGAGGCGTTTCCGCCTCTTTTAATAAATTATAACTTTACAAAAGTCTTCTTCTCGTTTGACTCGTATGCTGCCTCTATCAATCTCTGTACATTGATTGCATCACAAGCTGTGATGGGAGGTACGGTATCATTAAGGATTGCATTGCCGAAGCCCTCGATTTCCTTTGTGTACATATTGCCAAGCTCTGCTTCCATAACGTATGAATTTGTAGGCTGTCTGTCCTGGGCAGCATTATATGCACCCTGGTCACCACAAATTGTAACTCTTACATTACCGCCTTCCACCTGACCGATTGTACCCTCTGCAAAGATACTTCCCTCTGTACCGTAGATTTCAAGCTTACATACAGCTGCATCATCAGGAATATTGAAGTTAGCATCAACGTATGCAATAGCACCGTTCTCCATCTTCATAATGATGCTACCGCCATCCTCAACCTCATAATCAAATATCTGTGTGCCTGAGAATGAAGCAACCTCTATTGCATTCAATCCACTGATGTACTGAATAAGGTCTGCACAGTGGATACCCATATCCATCAATGAACCGCCGCCTGATGTAGCCTTCTGCTGACGCCAGTTACCGGGAATGTCAGGATACCAGCAAGTAAGCTGTGCTCTCATTGATACAATCTCACCAAGCTTACCGTCATCAATAAGCTTCTTCATCATCTGATGATATGTATGGAATCTCATCATCAAGCCAACGCCAAGCTTAACACCGTACTTGTCACAGATGTCCTTAAGTTCCTTTGACTTCTCTGATGTAAGAGTCATAGGCTTCTCAAGCAGGATATGCTTTTTAGCCTTTGCAGCAGCCTCTGTCTGCTCCATATGGAATGCAACAGGTGATGCAATATAAACCGCGTCAATCTCATCAATTGCCAATAGTTCTTCTACTGTATTAAATGCATACTTTGCATTGTATTTTTCCTTACAAGCATTTGCAAAGTCCATATTAGCGTCCATTACTGCAACAAGCTCTGCATTATCTGCAAGCATCATACCAGGTAATGTTCTTCTGTCTGCGATACCACCGCAACCAATTACGCCCCACTTAATCTTCATTAGTCCATTTCCTCCAAACAAAATATTTGTTTGTGGGCACAGTAGTAACTATGCCCACATTAATTGATATAATTATTTACCAGCCTGCATCTCAGCAACTGACTCCAATACAGCGTCTGCCATATACTCAATCTGCTCTTGTGATAGACCGTATAGAGGAAGATGAGTAAATCTCTTATAGAATAATTCCTCACAGTTAGGACATGTCTTTGCGATTTCATCTGAATCATAGCCCATATCCTGAACAACCTTAAATCTGTATAGAGGTCCGAAGTGAGCAATCTGTGTAACACCCTTCTCCTCTAACTTCTTCTTAAGAACCTGAATGTCACCGCCGGCCTTTGCAGGGTCGATCTGTAGCAGGTACATATGGAATGTCGGCTTAATATCGTCATTACCTAAATCCTGAGGAATGATTGCGTCATTCTCCTTGAAACGGTTTGTAAGATATGTAGCAGCCTCTCTTCTAACTCTTACGATTTCCTCGTTACGAGCAACCTGAAGTGACAAGCCAAGTCCCTGAATCTCTGTTGTTGATGAGTTACCTGCAACAAAGGGCTTTTCCTTACCAGGGATGGGAGTAATGTTGTACAACCAATCCTTGATAGGACATGTGAAGTCAAGACCTAGGAATCTTGCTCTCTTCATATCAGGGCCAAAGCCAGGAACTGTTGTTGTAACAATACCACCCTCACCAAATGATGTTATGTTCTTAACCTCGTGCATTGAGAATGCAGCAAAATCACCGATTGTACCAATCTTCTTGCCCTTGTACATTGCACCGAATGCATGAGCAGCATCCTCAAGAACAAGGATGTCGTGCTTTCTTGCAAGCTCCATAATGGGGTCCATATCAACAGGGTAACCACCAATATGTACAGGAACAATCATCTTTGTCTTATCTGTAATCTTGCGAGCAACGTCAGCGGGGTCCATATTAACTGTCTTGGGGTCAACGTCAGCAAATACAAGCTTACAACCAATTGACAAAGGATATGCCATTGTAGCAACGAATGTGATAGCAGGAACGATAACCTCGTCACCGGCCTTTAGGTTTGCATACTTGTATGCAATCTCAAAGCCTGCTGTTGCATTTGTTACGAAGGTTGATGTGTCTGTACCAAGATACTCGTTACAAGCAGCCTCTGCTTCCTCAACCTTTGATGCCAATGATAGCTTACCGGGAGGTGTTGCAAGGGGTTCAAGCTTCTTAACCTGCTCCCATACTGCCTCGATGGCTCTGTCATACTCCTCGCCTTCGCCCTGCATCAAGAAACGAATAACCTCCATTAGGTCATGAACATTGTAGTTCTCACCAACTGCCGCCCAGGGTACCTTTGTAGCACCTGTATTATATCTGAAATCTGATGTCTGTTTTGCCATTTTAATTTTCCTCCTATAAATTATAATTAATTACACTCTGCTACCAAAGGTCCTTCAAGATCCTTTAGGTAGAATAGCTTACCGGGTAATGTGGGAATAAAGCTTGATGTGATCCACATTGAGGGACCATGACGAAGTGTCATCCAGAAGCTCATACCCTGCCACTGCATACCGCGGTTAAATGCACCGTCACAACCGCCGATTGCATAGTCAGCCTGTAGGAACAAGCCGGGGCCGATTGTATTAGCTCGACAAGGAACTAATGTTGTTCTTGACTTGAAGCTTGTGATTGCATTCTGCTCAATTGTCAAGGGATGAAGCTTTGCACCAATTCTGTATGGCTGATTCTTCCAATCCTCAACTGATGCAAACTCCTCTGCAAAATGAGGCTCCCAGAATGCGATATGACACATTCTGCCGATACCGTATACCAATACAAGCTTAACGCCCTCTGCCTTAAGCTTTGCAATCTTTTCAGGATATGTGGGAAGATTATCCTTTGTCGCAAAGTTTCTCTGGCTCTCGGGAACTGTCAACTCACCCAATGGATTAAATAATGCATCACACATAGCATTCTGAAATGCTGCGGGGTCATTTGAAGGTAGTGTATTACCGTCAGCATCTGACCACTCATCCATATTGAATGTGTAAACATGGTCACACTTAATATTCCATGCCTTTAAGAAATAAACTGCCCACTTATACATACCCATAGGACCAACGGGAAGAATAAATGCTACCTTCTCCCCTGCTTCCTTAGCGTTCTTGATTGTCAAAGCAATCTCGTGACCCATATATGTGTCAAACTCACCAAGTGTCTCACATCTTACGGGGTTGAAATCCTTGTTCCAGAATTCCTGTCTGTCCTCTACCTTGTTGTTGGGGTTGCAGCACTCGTCAATCTTTGCCATATCCCAACCTGCAGGGTAAAAGCCTTCAAGCATTGAGCCTTTTACTGTACTTGAAAAATCCATTTTGTGCCCTCCTTATAGAATTATTTATTTAACTGCTTGCGTACCTCAGCCGCAACAATTTGTACTAATTTATCAATGTCAACATTTCCGCTGTTTCCTGTTGCCTTACCGTCGCTTGAAAATAGCTTCATCTTTTCCATTGATGCCTGCTTAACAGCCTCAACTGCAGCAGGGATAAGGTCGATAATACCCTTATTCATATCTGTGAACTTACTGAATTCAGCCTTAACTGCGGCAATATTGATGTCAGTGAAGATGTTAACCTTACTGATACCCTCCTTGATTGCCTGTCTGAAATCGTTATCTGTAAGACCTGAGCCACCATGAAGTACCAAAGGTACATCAACTGTGCTTGCAATTGTCTTAATTCTGTCGAAATCAAGCTTGGGAGGTAGCTTATATGCACCGTGGGCGTTACCAACCGCAATCGCAAGAGCATCTACCTTTGTCTTTTCAACATAGTCTCTTGCCATCTTGGGGTCTGTAAAGAACTGACTAGGGTCAGCTAAATGTGAGCTACCCTCTGCTGAGCCCTCATTATCACCAACGTGACCAAGCTCACCCTCGATTGTCGCACCGTATGAGTGGGCAATCTCTGCCATCTCCTTAACCTTTGCAACGTTTGTGTCATAATCGTCTGTTGAGCAGTCATACATAATTGATGTGAAGCCCAACTCCAAAGCCTTTAAGCAGGTTTCCTTCTTCAGACCATGGTCAAGGTGAATTACCACCGGGACGTTTGCCTTCTTAGCCATTGGAATCAGGTAATATGAAACCTCCTCCAAAGGGCCATAGGGGAACAATACCTCTGCAGTACCCATAATAACAGGTGACTGTGTCTGCTCTGCCGCCGCAATGATACCTCTTGCAAGCTCCATATTAACTGCGTTAAATAAACCTACTGCATACTTGTTCTGTTTTGCAGGCTTTAAAACTTCGTTTAATGTTACTAGCATCTGCTTTTACTTCCTTTCCTCTATAAATTTCTGTATATCATCATAAGATGTAATACCCTCTGTTGCACCCTTTGCCATTACGCAATGAGCACCTGTTGCGTTACCGAATACCGCACAGTCAATAATATCCATATCACGGGCATATGCCGCTAAAAAACCTGAGCAAAAGCTGTCTCCTGCACCTGTTGTATCCACAACATTATCCACCTTGAATATGGGAAGCATAACGCCCTCACTATCTTCTGTGGGACGGACATATGCACCGTCTGAGCCACACTTGATAACAGTTGACTTTACGCCGTTTTTGAAGAACTCGTCTGCCATTTCCTCAACAGTGTCCTTCTTTGCAATCATTCTTGCCTCATCGATACTCGGCAAGAATATATCAATGTAAGGCATAACCTGGTTTAAAATCTCACCCCATCTGCCCGATGCATCCCAGCATACGTCAAGGGCTGTGGTCTTACCCATTTCCTTACACTTTTTCAAAAACTCCATAGTCTGCTTTCCGTCAAAGGTCTCAAGCAAGAATGAACCTGTCACGAAAACTATATCGTTCTCCTTAATTACATCATAATCAATATCGTCTATTGAAAATGCCGCATTTGAGCCGTAGCAATGATAGAAGGAGCGTTCTCCTGTTCCCTTTTCAATCATAAGAACCGATGCCGAGGTCTGAACAGTATCGTCAGATTTAATACCGTCTGTCTTTACTCCACCGCGAGTCAGGCAACCCTTCAGATAGTCACCGAACATATCGTTTCCAACACGTCCCACAAGAGTTGACTCTACACCAAGCTTCCTAAGATTTATAGAAGCTGTCATTGCGTTACCGCCGCTATGCATTGTTATTGAATTAACCGGCATCAGAAGTCCCTTTTCGGGATAGCCTGTTACAGGCTCGACAATTACGTCTGCAACCATAATGCCTACACAAGCAACCTTTTTCATTATGTATCTCCTTTACGGCAACATTCTCTTTGTTACAGGCTTGGGATATACCATACACTGGCTGAATGCCTCTGCGTACTTTGCACCACACTGATAGCCACGATACTTGGAGATTGTCTTTACCATATCCGCGAAATCGATATTATCATGCTCTCTCATCCACTTAAGCTGTGATTCATGACACTCAAGCATCTCAAGCTTCAAATCAATTTCGTCTGTAATATCAACATACTCTGTAGGCAAAAACTCGTTACCGCCAAGGTTATCCATATAGAATATGGGAGTTACATTTGATGCACCCGGGACTGATGTAAGATAGTGGGGACAACTTGCCGCAAATGCCGCGTCAAATACAAGTCTGCTTACTGCAGTATGGTCGGGCATATAATCATTGGGAGCGTGAGTAATAATAAAATCAGGATTTGCTTCTCTGATAATGTCTACTACCTTATCTCTGTGCTCCTTGTTCTGGTTATATACCGAAAGGTCACCAATGTCACAGGTTACAACCTTAATGCCTGCAAGTGAGCCTGCTTTCTTAGCTTCCTCAATTCTAATCTTTCTTAGCTCTTCAGGCATAATTACAACGTGTCCCATATCTCCGTTGCACACATGGCATACGGTAACATTATCGCCTCTTTTAACGCACTTTGCCAATGTTCCCGCGCAGTTTATTTCAATGTCATCAGGATGGCATCCGATTGCCAATACGTTCATAATATTTTCTCCTTTATAAAGCTGTATTTTTACACCTCTTTAATTTGTTTAAGCTGTAAATAAATTGTATACAATAATTATACCAAAAAATAGCCAAAATGTCAATATGAATTGTTGACTTTTTTCGTGGGAATTGATATAATTTAAGTAATAAACTATTTCATTAGCAAAGGGGGGATTTTTATGGATAAGCAGGTAGCAAATGTTCAACTGATGCAGAAAATGAACAGGCTAAAGGTTTTTAACTACATACGACGCTCCCCCAACGTATCCCGTCCGCAGATTGCCAAGGATACGGGACTATCCATCCCCTCTATCACAAACATCGTTAACTATCTTTTAGGAATCGGCATTATACAAGAAAATGGTGTTGAGGAGGTTGCAAGAGTTGGACGAAAAAGCGTATTACTGAGTCTTTGCGAATCAAAATTCGATTTGATTTGTGTGTACTTAAACACTTCCTATATTAATATTTCCATCACAGACTTGGGTGGCAACATCAAGGAAAGTCATCTTGTTGACCTTAAGACCCTATCTGACAAAAGCATCACAAAAACCCTTTGCGACGAAATTATAACACTCACAAATAATCGTGACATAAGCAGAATTTTAGGTATTGGTATTGCCATATCAGGTCTTGTTCTGTCGGGAAATAACTTTGTTATGTCGGCAAAGCTGAAGCTTAAATCCTTTGATATTAAGGACACCCTTGAGCAAAGCACAGGTATCCCTGTATTTGTGGGCAACGCATCCATACAGAAGGCTGTGTTGTATTTCTCAAAGGCTGAACATAAAACCGATGAAAATATGATTTTCATCGATATGGAAAATGGTATCGGCGCGGTACAGTATATTAACGGCACTGTTGCCCAGGCAACTATCGGCGAAATCGGTCATACCACCGTCGAGAAGGACGGACCTTTGTGCTTCTGCGGTAACCACGGATGTCTTGAGACCATGTGTTCCCCCGAAAGGCTTATTTCCCTCTATAACGAAAATTCCCAAGGTAAAATATCTTCACTTGAGGAGTTGGAGAAACAGTTTGCAGAGGGTGATATTGACGCAAGGAGCGCTATCGAGGATTGCGGGCATTATCTCGGCATTGCTCTTGCAAATATTGTGAATCTTTTTAACCCATCGGTTATGGTTATTAACACAGGTGATTTTGCAGAGTGTCCATCCCTTGTGGACTATGCAGAGAAGGAGCTGCGACTACGAGCATATAATGTGCTTACCAACGACCTTTCGATCGTGAGAATAACAGAAAACGAGGAAAACATCCTGTGCGGTATGGCACATAATATGTGTGACAGAATCTTTGACGTCGCATACACCAACATGATTATAGAATAAGAAAAGGCACCGTTCGAGTAATGAACTGAACCAATTTGTGCAGACAACACGAAAAAGCACACTATGGTAGGTTTATGGTGCTAAGCAACATACTGACTTCGTAATTCATACGAAGTCAGTTTTGTTTTTTGCTGTATTCTTTCATTGTTATAAAAATATATATATTCATCTATGAGGAATCGAGCTTCCTCATAGGTTTGCAATTTTGTTAGGTAAATACATTCTGTTCTGTTTCGGTCTTATAGGCAACGATACTATTGTCGAACAAATCCCTGTAACACGAAGTATGGTCTTGGGATTGTAATGTATTCCTTGTCTTTCGAGCCATATGTGCACTCTGCGGTATCCGTTTATTCCTCACATAACAAAACCTCCCACGATATATTCTACCATAGGAGGTGCTTTTTGTATATTGTCTGTTTTTACTGGTTCAGTTCAAAATCGGTGCTTTTATTATTTAGTTGTTAAAGGTTGCGGTAACCACCACATCGTGGTCAGGCATTGTAATTTTAATAGACGATGCAAAGGGATTATCTATCTCCACATCATTCGAGCTCCAGCCCAGGAATATGTTTTCATTACCTGCACCTATTTTAAGCTCAAGCACCTGTCCCGGATGATACGGGCCTGAAATATCTCTGTATGTTCCACATCCGACCATCTTCATATCAAGTCGAACATAGGTGTTAAGGTCTATGTTCTGTCCGTCAAACTGATCCAGCTTTCCCGAACTCCAATAATCATCCTTGTTTGTACTATAGTCGGTAATGTAAGCCGCTGATATTTCAACATCATTTGCAGGCATTATGAAGGTTGTTTCATATTTAAATACATTGTAGAATTCACCACCTGCATCACTTGACCAACTCATAAATCTGTAATCCGAGCCTGCATATGCACGAAGGGTAATCTTGTCCCCGGGCTTATAATATCCTGCCCTCGTATCAATCTCACCGCATTCACTTTTTTCAAAGGTAAGCAGGTATTCACCCTCACCTCTCTGACCATAATCCTCTTCCTCGTAAGGCTCCTCATAAGGCTCATCATCACTGTAGAAATCGTCCTCTTCATACTCGTATGACGGTTCCTCCACATAGAAATCATCCTCATAATCATAATCATAATCATAGTCATAATCATAGTCATAATCATAGTCATAATCAAAATCCGAATCCGAGTCATAGTCCGGGAAATTAAATTCGGGCATATCCTCAAACAGCGGGATTCCTTCCTGAAATGCGATTGCATTATACAT
>JAZOBR010000011.1:0-3614 GCA_045596105.1 Candidatus Ornithomonoglobus sp. | reverse complement strand
CCTGCTGCATTTGATATGGGTAACATTAATAATAATGTACCGATTAAAATCATCCCGAGAAAACTGAAAAATATAATTTGGAATGTTGACAGTCTTGTTCTGGTAAATATTTTCATGGTTATTTAACCTCATAATTACTTATTATTTCTATTATACCACACATTTCCTGATTTTGCAATAAAATAATCCCGTAGCCTTTGCTACGGGATTATTAATTATTTTACATCATAATCAAGCTTAAAGCCTTCGCCACAACCATACTTTTCATATACATAGTCAATATCCTTGTCACCTCTGCCTGACAAGCAAGCAAGGATTGAGCCTGACTTATGCTCCTTTGCGTACTTGATTGCATATGCAACTGCATGGGCACTCTCAATTGCCGGTATGATACCCTCATATCTTGACAGCAGGAAGAACGCCTCCATTGCTTCCTCGTCTGAAATTGCCTCATACTTCACTCTACCTGAATCACGGAGATATGCGTGCTCAGGTCCGACACCGGGATAATCAAGACCGCTTGCGATTGAATATACAGGCAACGGCTCACCATTCTCGTCCTGCAATACATATGTGTCAAAGCCATGAATCTGACCCTTTGTTCCAAACATCATAGTTGCCGCATGGTCACCAACTGCACTACCCTTTCCAAGAGGCTCAACGCCGTAAATATCAACAGGGTCACTCAAAAACGGTGTAAACATACCAAGTGAGTTTGAGCCGCCACCAACACTTGCACATACTGCATCAGGCATAATACCTGTCATATCAAGAAACTGTTCTCTTGCCTCTATGCCAATTACCGATTGGAAATCTCTTACCATCTTCGGGAACGGATGGGGTCCTAACGCTGAGCCAATACAATAAATTGCATTATCATATTCCTTCATGTACGCCTCAAATGCGGCATCTACGGCCTCTTTAAGAGTCTTTAAACCATGAGTTACAGGAATTACATTTGCACCCAACATTTTCATTCTGATTACATTAGGATGCTGTTTCTCAATATCGACCTCACCCATATATACGTCACATTCCATACCAAAGTATGCCGCCGCAGTTGCAATAGCAACACCATGCTGACCTGCACCTGTTTCTGCAATTAGCTTCTTTTTGCCCATATACTTTGCAAGAAGTCCCTCTCCCATACAGTGATTTAGCTTATGCGCGCCTGTGTGGTTTAAGTCCTCACGCTTCAAATAAATCTGGCAATTACCAAAAAGCTTTGATAATCTTTCACAATGATATACTGGAGTAGGTCTGCCCTGAAACTCTTTCCTTATACGGCGCAGCTCGTTTATAAACTGAGCTGAGTGGCAAATTGCCTCATATGCATCGTCCGCCTCTTTAAACGCAACTGCAAGCTTCTTCGGAAGATACGCTCCGCCGAACTCACCGAAGTATCCATCCTTTGACGGGAACTCCTTTAAATAGTTTTCAAAATCCTTGTAGCTTCTCATAATAATAGCTCCTTTATTTATTTGCGATATGTCTTTTAAAGACGGGCACCGCAACCCCAAAAATACAACAAAAAACGCCCTTAAATCTGCTTTGCAAATCAAGGACGAATATATCCGCGGTGCCACCTTGTTTCGAGCCTTTGACAGCCCCTCTGCAGGATACCTACATATCCCCGACTACTCACGCAAGTCAGTGCGTCGGCGCATTTAACGCCACCCTCGACAGTCCATATTACTCAGAAGTCCTTGTGGAACTCACACCATAATCCACTCGCTCAAAAAGACTTGACCTGACTTTTTTCTGCCTCAATGGTTTGTTGTAATGTTTGTGTTGATTATATCACTGATTTAGTGACTTGTCAATAGCTTCTTTTTTAAATTTCGAAATCAAGACAGCTCCTGTTTACTGTATACGGACGCACAAAAGTATCTGCTGCATATACATGTTCAGGATGTGTTGCGTATCCCTTTAAAGCCTCAAAGCTCTCGAGAGTTGAATCAAGCATCAAATCCGCAGTTGATGAAGGAAGTGGGTCAATATTGATTTTCATATCAATAAGGCCAGGTACCTTGCCAACCAATGCTTCGATATTTATCTTGATGTTCCTCTTAATTTCTGCCTTTTCCTCAGCCGAAAACTCATCCTTAAGATTCCATAATATAATATGCTTTACCATTTTATTTACTCCTTTATTCATGAACCACTGCCATTTCAGGCTTGGCAGTGGTTACCTTGCTTGAATATGCAGTATAGGTTATAACATTCTTTATCATTTCACCGTCTATCTGTATTGTTGTAGGTCTGTTGAAGGTAACCGTTATCTTGTCACCACTGAAGACACTAACATTAGGTAACTTTGTGTGCTTGCCTGTAAAGATTGATGGGAATAACAACAATGTTCTTAGCCTGCCTAAACCTCCGATAACCGTCACCGATAGCTTATCCCTGCCTCTGTGTTGCTCAGGTGCGGGCATCATTCCACCGCCATAAAACCTACCATACATTATGGGGGCAAGCCAAACCTTTTTAAATGAATACTCTTTTCCATCCACCTCTACCGTTGCATGTGTGGGCTTGTAGTCATACAACAGTCCCTTAATCGCAATGGCGGTATAATTGATTTTCCTGGCACCACCCTCACGCATTGCGTCACCTATTTCGCAACAATATCCATCAATGCCGTAACCAACGCCATTTATAAACCGATATGATTTACCCTTTACCTCTACTGTGGGTAAATTCTTTATTACATCCTTTATTGAGATTGAAAGACGATTTCTTTATTATGTCCCCAACCTGCAATAGGATTATACAAAATGTATGCCTTAGCCAAGCAAATATCACCTCTTTTGTTAAATCAATATAATAATTTTAACACATTTTCTATCATAATTCAATAATAAATATCATTTTTTACCATAATACAAAAAAAGAGGAATACGATAATTGGATATAATTATCCGGAAAGCATAGCAAAGTAATTTGTATTAGAGAAAACTCTGTATTCTGACCAAGGCACTTAGACGGATATTGAAAATATTAGCACAAAAAAATTCTATCTAACAATATAAGAAGAATGATAAAATAAAAACTGAAATCATTTGCGATATATATTTTCATTGAAATTTCTATAACAATAGTTTGTTACCAACATTTATCTAATAAATAAAAATTGTACTCACATTGTACTCAAAAGACAAAAACAACCCCCGAAAACCCTGATATTTCAAGGCTTTCGGGGATTTTTCATTTTATTCCCACTCGCTCATGTTTTTGTAACCTCAACTGAATTAGTTAATAAACCGTGTTTCGTAGTGGTTATATTCTATATATTACCATAATTCTATTGGCTTTTCAATATTTTGTTGCCAAAATGTTGCCACAAATATCAATAATGCTTAAACTCTTCGCATATGATTTTTATCTTATCTACATATTTTTCTAAATCGGTTTTTAGAAGGTATGTAAAATTATTAAAGTCCTTACTTTGTGGCGCAGATGCCACTTTATCTTTATAATGTTTAACAAAAGACTCAATATTATATTTTTCAAATTCTTCACGTGCTATATCTATATCATTAACAACTGCCATTGCATACATTTTCAAGTATTCAATATCTTCTCGTTCCCACACTTTGAGAATGTTATCATAA
>JAZOBR010000010.1:0-2217 GCA_045596105.1 Candidatus Ornithomonoglobus sp. | reverse complement strand
GTCCCGTATGCTTAAAGCCCGTAGGACGGACATTAAACACAAGCTCGCGATACTTTATCTGCCACTTGTCAGGGATGGACTTATTAAACACCTGCCAGCTACCTCCGCCCTTGTTTGAACGATGGTACCATGCATCCACCTTATTCCATTTCTGCAGGTCAGACTTATCATCCCACACCGCGATTGGGTCGGGACGCCGTAACAAATAATCACCCCAGTATTCAAGCTTTTCACCACCTGAGGCATCGACTATTCTGTAATCCTCCCATTTATCCGATAAAAACATAGTATTTCTCCTGTTCTGCTTTATAGAATGAGTATATCACAAACTTGTTATATATGCAAGATAATTTGTAATAATAAAATAATCACGGCACAAACTATTAAAAAAAGGAGAAATTTATGGACTATTTAAAAATTTTACTCAGTAGTTTTGTTTCAATTACGGCAATGTTTGTGAGCACCAAGATTATTGGCAACAAGCAAATGTCACAGCTTAATATGTTTGATTATATTAACGGCATCACCATCGGTTCTATCGCGGCGGAGCTAGCAATTGACCTTGACAGAAACCCCCTGTTCCCACTCATTGGTATCGGGGTTTACACCCTTGTTATTTTTGTAATTGGTGTTATCAGCAACAAAAATATGACTGCACGCCGTTTCTTTACCGGTAAATCAATCATTTTAATGAATAACGGTAAGCTGTATTATAAAAATTTTAAAACTGCCAAGGTGGATTTAAATGAGTTTCTAACTCAATGCAGAATAAACGGCTTTTTCAACCCCCAGGATATAGAAACTGCGGTATTAGAACAAAATGGTATGCTTTCCTTTATGCCAAGGAGTGTGTCCCGTCCCGCAACACCAAAGGATTTATCCATTACACCCTCCGTTGAACATCCCTTCTATTGCATTATTGCCGATGGCAAGATATTAGAGAAAAACCTTACTCAATCACGCCTTGATATAGATAAATTGATGTTTTTACTAAAGCAACAGAATACAGAGCTGAAGGATGTATTTGGAGCTTTCTATGATGGCGACAAGTTATTGGTTTATCCCCGAATTGAGGATAATAACAGTAATGATATGTGGCAGTAAAAAAGCAATGGGATTACCCATTGCTTTTTTCTATACCGTCAATATTCCCGTTTCACTTTCTATCAGGAGAAGTATTTGCTCCTCACGACCGTTTTCAGCATTTATATAAATGATAAAGTTCTTGTCATTGTAGGTGCCATGAAATTCATAGCACAAAACCTCTCTTAATGAATCCTTGGGGATTACCGCCAGAGATACAGCATTTACCACTAAATGCTTTGACACCGATGCCTTTGCCTCATCCTCACTCAACACCGCAAGGCTTACATCACGCACCTGATGATTCATAAGGTATCCCTTGGTTTCGATGCCAATCACCTCACCTGTATCAAGAGCAACCCTTAGCTTTATAAGGTCGGAATACATCTTGATACCATTTTGTGAGTAGGCAAAATTAATGGTGGCAATATTGTTGGTAACCTCATAATAGCTGTTTACCATATCACTAAAGCCATGTGCCATCAGATACTCACTTGCAATCTGCGTTGCTTCCTCAATACCTAAATTTGCCTTGTCAACACCTCGGCTATCAATAAAGTAAAGGACATATCCTCCTTTTTTTGTAACCGCAATGCTTAATTGATGCTTATCTGTATTGCTTTCAAATATATAGCACTCAACGGCAGTGTTTGTCATCTCTCCCTGTTTCTCAAGAGACAGCTTGTCCTTTCCTAAAAAATCAAGAGCCTTTCTCCTGGCTTCCTCCTCCGATACATATTGAGCCGATTTTAGCATTGGTGATTCACGATTTTCAATATGCTCGGAGAATGGTCCATCATAAATCAAGGACGGATACCCTTCAAAGGATTTTTCTACATCCTCTAAATCCATTAATATATCATTTTGAGCAAACACTCTTAAAACCGCCGATACATCCTCGGCAGTGGAAAAGTTTATTTCACCATTATATATCTTTGTTTCAATGCCCTTTAAGGAATTGGACAAGGCTGATGCGAATTCGTTTAAGCGTGCCAGCATCTCATACTCTTCGTCAGTTATGGCTTGTCCGTTAATCATATTCTGCGACAGTACATAGGTGTAATCCCCCACCTGTGACAGAAACTGTGCCGTATTTTCAAGGTTAATATCCTGCTCGGGCAATTCGCCAAAGCA
>JAZOBR010000009.1:0-2826 GCA_045596105.1 Candidatus Ornithomonoglobus sp. | reverse complement strand
GGCAATCTATTTTTCATCAGGCACAACAGGTTTCCCGAAAGCGATTATACATGCTCACAGAAGCCTTATGCATGCGTGCAAAGTGGAACAAAATCATCATTCACAGACAAAGGACGATACATTTCTATGTATTCCGCCCCTATATCACACAGGTGCGAAAATGCATTGGTTTGGTTCATTTTTAGTAGGCGGTAAGGCGATACTTTTGAAGGGTGTAAGTCCTGAGTGGATAATAAAAACTGCCGCAGAGGAAAAATGCTCAATCGTATGGTTATTGGTACCCTGGGCGCAGGATATTCTTGATGCAATAGACAGAGGAGATATAGATTTATCCAAATATGATTTATCAAATTGGCGTTTGATGCATATTGGTGCTCAGCCTGTACCCCCGAGCTTAATTACTCGATGGAAAAAGGTATTTCCCAATCACGATTACGACACCAATTACGGATTGAGTGAGTCAATCGGACCTGGTGCTGTGCATCTTGGGGTTGAAAACATACATAAGGTTGGTGCAATAGGCGTTGCTGGATACGGTTGGGAGACAAAGATAGTAGGTCCTGATGAAAAGCCTGTTGACAGAGGCAGTGTTGGAGAGCTATGCCTAAGGGGTCCAGGTGTTATGAATTGCTACTATAATGATGAAGAAGCAACAAAAGAGGTACTAAAGGATGGCTGGCTGTTTACAGGTGATATGGCAAAGGAAGATGAGGATGGCTTCATCTACCTTGTAGACCGTAAAAAGGATGTCATTATCTCTGGCGGTGAGAATTTATATCCTGTGCAGATTGAGGACTTCATCAGAAAGAATGACAAGGTTAAGGATGTAGCTGTAATCGGCTTACCTGACCCGAGATTGGGAGAAATCTCGGCGGCAATTATCGAGGTCAAGGAGGGTATGTCCCTTGATGAAGAGGAAATGATAGATTTCTGCTATGCTCTTCCTAAGTATAAAAGACCCCGAAAGTACATTTTTGCGGACGTGCCGAGAAATCCTACAGGCAAGATTGAAAAACCAAAGCTACGAGAAATTTATTGCGGTGCAAATCTTGTTGCAAAGCAGAATGAAATTCACGTTGGTTAAATTTATTAGTAAAGAGGAATAATATATGAAAAAGCTTATGTTAGGCAATGAAGCGATTGCACGCGGTGCTTATGAGGCAGGAGTGAGAGTCGTTTCGTCATATCCCGGTACACCAAGTACAGAGATTACTGAAAACATTGTAAAGTATAATGAGATTTATGCTGAGTGGGCACCTAATGAGAAGGTTGCCTGTGAGGTGGCTATTGGTGCGGCAATCGGCGGTGCAAGAGCTATGAGCTGTATGAAGCACGTAGGTCTTAATGTTATGGCAGATCCCGTATTTACTGTAAGCTATACGGGCATAAACGCAGGTCTTGTGCTATGTGTGGCAGATGACCCCGGTATGCATTCATCACAGAATGAGCAGGACTCAAGACATTATGCTAAAGCGTCAAAGATAGCTATGCTTGAGCCTTCTGATTCTTCAGAGTGTAAAGAGTTCACAAAGCTTGCGTATGATATTTCAGAGGAATATGACACACCTGTATTTATCAGATTGTCAACAAGAGTATCACACTCACAGAGCATGGTGGAATTGTGCGACAGAGCAAATGATGAGCTTAAGCCCTATGAAAAGGATGCGGATAAGTACGTTATGATGCCTGCCCGTGCAATAAAGCGACATGTTGTTGTAGAGGATAGAATGAAGGCTCTTACAGACCTTGCAGAAAATACAAAAATCAACACAGTTGAGGATAATGGCAGTAAGATTGGTGTTATTTGTGCAGGTATTACATATATGTATGCAAAGGAAGCTCTTGGCGATAATGTAAATTATCTGAAGCTGGGCATGGTTTATCCTTTGCCCCAAAAGCTTATTAAGGATTTCGCTTCAAAGTGCGATAAGGTATATGTTATAGAAGAGCTTGATCCGTTCATTGAGGAGCATTGTAAAACAATAGGTGTAGATGTTCTAGGTAAGGATTTGTTTACACTTTTGGGTGAATACACACCTTCTATGATTAATAAGGTTGTTATGGGTGTTGAACCTCGTCCCTTTGAGGAAATCAAGGAACAAATCCCTGTTCGTCCTCCCGTTATGTGTGCAGGATGTCCCCATAGAGGTACATTCTATGTTCTGAAGAAGCTTGGACTTACAGTGTGCGGCGATATTGGTTGCTACACTTTAGGTGCTGTAGCACCCCTTGCGGCTATTGATACAACAATCTGTATGGGTGCATCTGTATCTGCTGCTATGGGTATGGGTAAGGCACGAGGCGATGAATTCACGAAAAAGATGGTATCTGTTATCGGTGATTCAACCTTTATGCATTCAGGTATAACAGGCTTGGTGGATATAGTTTATAATAAGGGTATCAATACAGTTATTATCCTTGATAATTCTATCACAGGTATGACAGGACATCAGGAGAATCCCACTACAGGCTACACAATTCGTGGTGAAGAAACCAAGCAGGTAAATCTTGTTGCCCTATGTAAGTCAGTGGGTGTTTCAAATGTTGTAGTTGCAGACCCGTTTGACCTAAAGAACTTTGAAAAGGTTGTCAAGGAAGAAGTAAACCGTGAAGAGCCCTCAGTTATTATAGCCCAGCGTCCTTGTGCATTGCTAAAGCGTGTAAAATACACAGGACACTGTGAGATAGGTGATAAGTGTAAGAAGTGTAAGCTTTGTATGAAGCTTGGTTGTCCTGCAATCACTCTTGACGGTGACAAGGTTAAGATTGATGTAACCCAATGTAACGGTTGCGGATTATGTGTAAATGCGTGCCACTTTGGTGCAA
>JAZOBR010000008.1:0-4479 GCA_045596105.1 Candidatus Ornithomonoglobus sp. | reverse complement strand
AACAAGAAGTTTACAGGCGTAGTTAAGAACGGTGTAACATATATTTCAGAATCAGAAATAATTAAAAATTCAGGTAAGGTTGCAACAAAGGTACCTTCAACATACAATGACAAGATGGTAATCTTTGGTAACACATCATTTACTTTGCCTGATACACAGAAAGACATAGATAAGATAAACGACGTATTGTTGTACTATCGTCCTGAGGCAAAGGACTTCAAGGAGCTTTACGAGTCAGGCCCTGTTGCGGGTGTTCACCCGAGAGTACAGTTTACTCAGGCAGACTTTGACAGAATGGTCGAGCTTTCAAAGACAGATCCTCAGATGAAGAAGTGGGCAGAGCAGGTAATAGTTGCTGCTGATTCACATATGAAGCAACCTATGTATAAGCATGAGCTATACGATGGCGTGAGACTTGGTAAGCAGAGAGAGCTTTCAAAGTCAATTCACGCATATGCTATTGCATGGCATTTGACAAAGGACCAGAAGTATATCGACCGTGCATATGCAGAGCTTGAAACCTTTGCTAAGTGGCCTGACTGGAACCCCGGTCACCATCTTGACGTAGGTGAGGCATTGGCTGCATATACAGTAGGATACGACTGGATGTATCATGGTTTTACTCCTGAGCAGAGAGCCGTAATCGAAAACGGTGTTCACAAGAATGGTTTATATGATGCTTACTTGGCTTACATATCAACAAATTCAAAGATGGGTACATTTGCTGTAATGACAAACAACCACGGTACTGTTGATAACACAGGTATGCTAATGGCAGCAGTCGGCTTTGCTGATGTATATCCCGAGCTATGTTACTGGTTGGGTGCAGAATCATTGAAGTGTATGGGTCTTAACATCTACCAGTGGGCTCCTCAGGGCTTCTGGTATGAGGGTGCTGGTTATTGGGAATTAACAATGCAGTTTACTGCTAAGTGGCTTGATACACTTGATACAGCCTTCAACACAGACCTTGGTATGAGCAGACTTGAGGGTCTTTCAGATTCAGCTGTAGCTGAGCTTCAGGCACAGACCTCTAACGGTATCTATAACTTTGCCGATGCAGGGGTATCAAATGTATATGTTCCCGAGATGCTATATCTTGCGAACAAGTATAATACACCAGGTGTTACAAGGGCATGTCTAGACGGTACAAAGTATAAGTGGGCTAACAGTGAGGACTTGGCACTTGCAATGATGTGGTACGACCCTGCTAAGATGGCAGAATCAGCGACTCTTGCATTGGATTATGATATTTACAGCATTGATACAGCAATCCTTCGTGATTCATGGGATACAGAAACTCCAACATTTGTTGGTATCCATGGTGGTGACTCAACAATAACCCACTCACAGCTTGATTCAGGTTCATTCATTTTTGAGTCTGACGGTGTTCGTTGGGCCTGGGAAATGGGTATGGGTGAGTACAACTCAACAGGATATTGGGAGTCACATATTGGTGGTGGTCGTTGGAAGCACTATCGTTCAAGAGCTGAGTCACATAGTACAATTATCATTAACCCGGGTCAGACTGAGGACCACAATGTTCAGTCAAACGCTGATTTGACATTCCTGCAGCAGAAGCCCAGAGGCGTAATCCTTGAAATGGATATGACAGAGGTTCTGTTTGATCAGGTAGGCGCAAAGCGTGGCTTTGCATTCTGTGATAACAGACAGTCACTTGTAGTTCGTGATGAGGTAATATTATCTAAACCTGATTCAGATGTATATTCAATGTTCATTACAAAGGCTAAGGATTGCCAGATGGCAGAGGATGGTAAGTCATGTATCTTGACATACCAGGGTCAGCAGTTAAAGATTGAGTGGTCATCAAATGCTCCTATTGATGCAGATTTTGGTGACGCAGTTGCTCTACCCACATCACCGAAGCAGACTGATAACTACAAGACAGGTACATTCTACAGACTACAGCTTCATGCTAAGGCATCAGGCAATTTTACACTAACAGTTAAGTATACACCGCTATCAGCATCTAAGCCTTCAGCATTGTCAGAGTGGGATAAGTCAATCAGAGAGTGGAATATTCCTGACGGAGAGATTCCGGCTCCGCCGCAGATTCCTTCAGTTACAATTAATGGAGAGACTGTTGAGGCAGGCGCAACAACAAACTTGATGTACAACGTATTGTTGACACCTGATGCTACGGTACCCACAGTAACTGTTGATGACACAACACACAATGTTGAGATAATTCCTTCAGAGACATTGTATTCACCGACAAAGGTAGTTGTAACAGACAAGAATGATGACTCTAATGTTAACGTCTATAATATTGCATGGAAATTGATTGCTCTACCGCCTACATTCGAGGGTAAGACAACAATTCCTGTTCAGAACTTCCAGGTAAGTGCTGAGCCGCAGATGGATAACCCCGGACCGAACATGTTTGATAATGACTTCACAACAAGATGGTCAGCGAACGGTGTTGATAACTGGTTCATGCTTGACCTTGGCGAGATACAGAGAGTTGACGAGGTTATGATGTCATTCATGTCAGGTGCATCAAGATACCAGTATCTTGAAATTCAGACATCTCCCGATGGTGGCGCATGGACAACAGTATTCAATGGCCAGTCATGTGGTACAACTGAGGATCTAGAGGCATTCTTCACAGGCGGAGTTAACTGCCGATACATTAAGGTATTGTGTAAGGGTAACTCAACCGGTGGTGATAACTGGAACTCTATTACAGAGGTAGTTGTCGCAAGAAATAACTAATCAAAGTTTAATAAGAAAAGATGAGCTTCGGCTCATCTTTTTTGTGTTTTCAAGACGCTGGGGACGGCGTGGGAATCAGCTTGCATCCGGGTGGGTATGGAATCCCGCCCGCACAACAATAATTTCTTGTAATTGACAAAGGATATAGGGTGTGATATAATTATATGTAGAAATTTGTGACAATTTGAGGGATAATAATGAACAAGACAGAATTTATCATAGATAGCTTCGGTGTATCAAGACGGGCTGTTTCAATAATTAATGAGGCTGAAAAGGCAATAGAGCATGAATTTGCAAAGCTTTCTGATATTTGCGAGATAAATCAGCTTAAGGTAATGAAGGCGTTTTCTGATTTTGGTGTATCTGATGGTCATTTTGCCCCCAGCACAGGCTACGGCAATGATGATAAGGGGCGAGATGACCTTGATAAAATCTATGCACAGGTATTTGGTGCTGAGGATGCAATCGTAAGACAGTGTCTTACAAGCGGCTCACATACCCTTTCAACAATGCTTTTTGGTGTGCTGCGTCCCGGAGACACGCTTTGTGCCATTACAGGCAAACCCTATGACACTCTTGAGGAGGTAATCGGCATTGCAGGCACACCCGGTAACGGCTCATTAATGGACTTTCATATTAACTATAAGCAGATAGATTTGGTCGACGGTGAGGTTGATTTTCCTGCGGTGGAAAAGCTATTAAAGACTGAGAAAATCCGTGCAGTGATGATTCAGCGTTCAAAGGGCTATGGCTGGAGACCAACATATAGTGCAGAAAAAATTGGTGAGATAATCAAGTTCGTAAAGGAGATTTCTCCCGAGACTCTGTGCCTTGTGGATAACTGCTATGGTGAGTTTGCAGACGCAACGGAGCCTACTGATTTTGGTGCTGACCTTATGGCAGGCTCACTAATCAAGAACCCCGGCGGCGGACTTGCACCAACAGGTGGTTATATCGCAGGCAAGCACGATTTGGTTGAGCTTTGTTCCTACAGAATGACCTGCGTGGGCATTGGTCGTGAGGGTGGTGCAACCATGGGCTTTAACCGTTGGGCATATCAGGGCTTCTTTATGGCACCTCACACAGTTATGCAGGCAATGAAGACCGCGGCTCTTTGTGCCAAGGCTTGTGAGATGCTTGGGTATGAAACTGACCCCATGTCAGGTGAGACAAGACATGACATAATTCAGTCAATCAGATTCAATAATAAGGATAAGATGATAGCCTTTATAAGAGGCATACAGAAGGGTGCTCCTGTCGACAGCTTTGCAACTCCCGAGCCCTGGGCAATGCCCGGCTATCAGGACCCCGTAATTATGGCGGCAGGCGCGTTCGTTCAGGGAGCATCAATCGAGCTTTCAGCCGATGCACCCATAAGAGAGCCATACATCGCCTATGTGCAGGGTGGACTTACCTATGAATCTGCAAAGTTAGGTATAACTGTGGCGGTTGATAACATACTAAAGCTTGAGGACTAAAAACGAGGTAATTTACAGTGAAGAAGAGTTTTCTAAAAAGATATTTTCAATCACTTCTTGCAACCTTAGGTGTTGTAGTGATTGCATTCTTTGTCGTTATGGGCTTTGATTTTACCGGCGGAGCAAGACTTCAGGAGGAAATGGAAAACAGAGCACTTGCACCCACCAACGGTGAGGTGATAAATGTGCTTTTGATGTGTACGGATGCCGACGGCTTGCGTACAGATGCTATGGTTCTGGCATCCTATGATACAGAAGCAAAAAC
>JAZOBR010000007.1:0-13511 GCA_045596105.1 Candidatus Ornithomonoglobus sp. | reverse complement strand
ATAGCAACTGTGTCAGAAACGGCAATTCTTCAGATGCAGGATTGGTTGAAGCTTGACGGGGATTCACGAATGAATGTCCCCTCAAAGCCCTACGGCAACTGGCAATGGCGTATGGAAAAGGGTGCAATCACGCCCGCACTTGCAAAGCGTATTGCACATATTACGGAGCTGTATAAAAGATAAAGAAGGTCACACAAGTGACCTTCTTTTTTTGTTGTAAAACGGACGGAACTCATCAAGTCCTTGACTTGGCTTGCCCGACGGCGTACTCCCTGTACGCCGAGAGGTGAGTTTCGTTCCTAGTGAAACGGTCTGCTCATTTTTAACTATGCCTAAAGCTTCTTTTTACATATGTCCCCTACTATACATTCCTCGCATCTTGGCTTTCTCGCAGGGCATACGGCCCTGCCGTGATACACAAGCCTGTGACAGAAGCCAAGGCCCTCCTCAGGGGGAAGAAGCTTCTTTAAGTCCATCTCTATTTTTACGGGGTCCTGATTGGCGGTAAGCCCCATTCGGTTACTTAGCCTGATGCAGTGGGTATCAACAACGATGGCAGGCTTTTTAAATATATCACCTAACACAAGGTTGGCGGTCTTTCTGCCTGTACCGGGCAGAGTCAGTAAATCCTCCATGGTGTCGGGGACCTGACCTGAGTATTCATCCCGAATTCTCTGTGCGGTGAGAATTATATTCTTTGCCTTCTGTCTGTAGAAGCCCGCGGAACGGATGTCCTCACAAAGCTCCTCATAGTCCGCCTCCGCAAAGGCATCAACGGATGGGTATTTCTTAAATAAATTCTCTGTGATTATATTAACCCTTGCATCGGTGCATTGTGCCGACATCTGGGTTGCAATCAGCATTTCAATAGGTGTTGTGTAATTCAACGAGCACTTCACTTCGGGATATTCTACCTTCAGTGCCTCCAAAATCAGAGCCGCCCTCTCCTTCTTCGTCATTTCTATCACCTCTACCACATTGTATCATACATAAAATAGGGTGTCAACCGCCTAAAAAAACCGTAAAAAGTCTCTTTTTTTGCAAAAAGCCCTTGCAAATTTAGGCATTCCAAGTTATAATATAAAGTGAAGGAATATGTTTTATTTTTTCGATTACACAATATGGAGGCTAATCCCATGAGAGAATTTACATTATTAAAGAACAATGACCCTGAGATATTCGAAGCGGTTATGAACGAGGCTAACAGACAGAGAAATAAGATTGAGCTTATTGCCTCAGAAAACTTTGTATCAGAAACAGTTATGGAGGCAAACGGCACTCCACTTACAAATAAATATGCAGAGGGTTATCCCGGCAAGCGTTACTATGGTGGCTGTGAGCATGTTGTCGTTGTAGAGAACATTGCAATCGAGCGTGCAAAGGAATTGTTCGGTGCAAAGTTTGCCAATGTTCAGCCCCACTCAGGTGCGCAGGCTAATATGGCGGTATTCTTCGCACTGCTTACACCCGGTGACACAGTGCTTTCAATGAGTCTGGCACACGGCGGTCACCTGAGCCATGGCTCACCTGTTAATATGTCGGGTAAGTACTTTAACATTGTACCCTACGGCGTAACAGAGAACGCAAACACTATTGATTATGACGAGGTACGCCGTCTTGCATTAGAGTGCAAGCCCAAGCTAATCCTTGCAGGTGCATCAGCATACCCCCGAGTAATTGATTTCAAGAAATTCCGCGAGATTGCTGACGAGGTTGGTGCATACCTGATGGTAGATATGGCACACATCGCAGGACTTGTTGCCGCAGGAGTTCATCCCTCTCCCATTGAGTACGCTCACGTTACAACTACAACAACTCATAAGACACTTCGCGGTCCTCGTGGCGGTCTTATCCTTACAAACGACGAGGAGCTTGCAAAGGCATTCAATAAGTCAATATTCCCTGGCATCCAGGGCGGTCCCCTGATGCACACAATCACAGCTAAGGCAGTATGCTTCGGTGAAGCACTTAAGCCTGAGTTCAAGACATATCAGGAGCAGGTTGCAAAGAATGCACAGGCATTGGCAGGACAGCTACTAAAGGAAGGCTTGAAGCTTGTATCGGGCGGTACAGACAACCACCTGATGTTGGTTGACCTCACAGAAACAGGCGTTACAGGCAAAGAGGCAGAGAAAATGCTTGACGAGGTTGGTATTACAGTAAACAAGAACGCCATCCCCTTCGACACAAAGAGTCCCTTTATCACAAGCGGTATCAGAATCGGCACTCCCGCTTCAACCTCACGCGGATTTGTGGAAGAGGATATGGTTGAGATTGGTAAGCTAATCGGTCTGACAATCAGAGATTTTGAGCGTAGCCAGGACGAGATAAAGTCTCGTGTTAAGGCTCTGTGCGACAAGCACCCACTATATTAAATTAAAAGAGGGGTAAAATGAATTTTAAAGAACATATTATTGATAAAATAGTTGCCCTTACAGGCCTTGAAAAAGAGGTTGTGGCAAGGTCAGTGGAAACACCGCCCGATGAGAAATTGGGTGATTTGGCTTTCCCATGCTTTCCTCTTGCAAAGGTAATGCGTAAGGCACCCCCTATGATTGCAAACGAGCTAAAGGCAGAGTTCGACTCTGACGAGCTGATTGAGAAGGTTGACGCAGTTGGCGGTTATCTTAACTTCTTCTTCAATCGTGGTGCATTCATAAGTGACACCATTAAGAAAGCAAAAAAGGCAGGCGGAAATTGGGGCAAAAGTACAATTGGTGATGGCAAGACCGTACTTGTTGAATATTCATCGCCCAATATCGCAAAGCCATTCCATATTGGTCACCTGTTCTCCACCGCTGTAGGCAACTCCCTTGCAAGGATTTATAAGTTCCTGGGCTACAAGGTTGAGTCACTTAACCACCTTGGTGACTGGGGTACACAGTTTGGTAAGCTAATCAGTGCCTACAAGCGTTGGGGCGTACCTGAGGAAATCGAGAAGGACCCCATTAAAGAGCTTTTGAAAATCTATGTCAAGTTCCACGAGGAAGCAGAGGCACATCCCGAGCTCGAGGACGAAGCACGTGAGTATTTCAAGAAGCTTGAGGAGGGTGACGAGGAGACAACTGCTCTATGGAAGTACTTTAAGGACCAGAGCCTGGTTGAGTTCAAGCGAGTATATGATATGCTTGGGGTATCCTTTGACTCCTACAATGGTGAGGCGTTCTATTCAGATAAGATGGACGAGGTTGTTGCAATCCTTCGTGACAAGGGCATTCTTACAGAGAGTGAGGGCGCACAGGTTGTTGATTTGTCGGATATGAATATGACCCCTTGCATTATTCTTAAGTCGGACGGTGCCACAATCTACGCAACACGCGATATTGCAGCGGCACTGTACCGCCACAGAACTTATGATTTCTATAAGAACATCTATGTTGTCGGTCTGCCTCAGTCCTTGCATTTCAGACAGATTTTTGAAACAATGAAGCGTGCTGGCTGGGATTGGGCAAAGGATTGCGTACACGTTGGCTTTGGTCTTGTAAAGCTACCGGGAAAGAGTATGTCAACCCGCCATGGTGATGTGGTATTCTTGGAGGATGTACTAAACGAGTCAATCGACAAGACACGCTCGATTATTGACAGCAATAATTCAGCCGTAGAGGACATTGACGATGTTTCAAAGAAAATCGGTATTGGTGCAATTCTTTATACATTCCTAAAGAATTCACGAGAGAAGGACATTGTATTCTCGTGGGATTCAATGCTTGACTTTGATGGTGAGAGTGCACCTTACTGTATGTATGGCTACGCACGAGGCAAGAGTATTCTGAGAAAAGCGGCAGACGTTGAATATAGTGATGCAAAGCTTGAAAATGCAGTATCAGATGACGCGTTTGAGCTTGTGAAGCTTATAAACGGCTTTGGTGACGCGGTTGTGGATGCAGCAGACAAGAATGAGCCATTCTATATAACAAGATATGTTACACAGCTTGTAAAGGCATTTAACAAGTTCTACAACACCAACCCCATTCTGAAGGATGATGTTGATTTGGAAACAAAGAAGGCACGCCTGATGATAGTGGATGTTACTACAAGCGTTATCAAGGAAGCACTACTTCTCCTTGGCATCGAAGTAGTTGAAAGTATGTAAAAAGGGTGAAGCAAATGCTTCACCCTTTTTTAGTCGGGTATAAAACCCCCGAGGTCTTGAGCCTCGGGGGTTGTTTTATATTACATTCCAAGTAGTCCGAACAGGTTACCGCTTGCAACCAATGATGCAAATACGATTGAAACCATACTCAAAAGCTTAATCAAAATGTTAACAGAAGGACCTGATGTATCCTTGAAGGGGTCACCAACTGTGTCACCTACAACTGCCGCCTTATGGTTCTCACTACCCTTGCCATTGTAGTTGCCTGCCTCGATATACTTCTTCGCGTTATCCCATGCACCGCCTGAGTTTGACATCATAATTGCCAGAACAAAGCCCGATACCAACGCACCTGCAAGCATACCTACAACACCGTTACAGCCAAGCACCAAGCCTACCACGATAGGTGCCACGATACCAAGCGCCGCGGGAAGAATCATCTCCTTAAGTGATGACTTAACGCAGATGTCAACACATGACTCGTAGTCTGCCTCTGCCTCACCTGTCATAAGACCCTTGATTTCTCTGAACTGTCGTCTTACCTCAACAACAATTTTCTGCGCTGCTCGACCAACTGCCTTCATTGTCATTGCGCTGAACAAGAACGGAAGCATTGCACCCACAAGAAGACCAATCAATACTGCAGGATTTGTGATTGATAGATTAAGCTCAACATTAAGCTTCTCAATTTCATCTGTATAAGAAACGATAAGTGCCAATGCTGTCAACGCCGCTGAACCAATTGCAAAGCCCTTACCTGTTGCGGCTGTTGTGTTGCCTAAGGAGTCAAGAGCATCTGTTCTCTGCCTTACCTCTGCAGGCAAGCCTGACATCTCTGCGATACCGCCTGCGTTATCCGCTACGGGGCCGTATGCGTCTGTTGCAAGAGTAATGCCAAGAGTTGAAAGCATACCAACCGCACTCAAGCCTACGCCGTAAAGACCGTTTGCAAAGTTGTTTGCACCACCTGCCGAGAAGAAGCTTATGATGATTGAAACCGCAATTATGATTACGGGAATCGCTGTTGAAAGCATACCCAATGAAATACCGTTGATAATGATTGTTGCAGAGCCGGTCTCTGATGCACCTGCAAGCTCCTGTGTGGGCTTATAGGTGTCTGACGTATAATACTCTGTAAAGAAGCCAATCAATACACCTGCCAACAAACCAGATATAACTGCCCATATAATATTTGTGTTCTCGGGAAGCAGGAAGTATATCAAAAGAACTGAGCCGATTGCCGCCAGAATTGAGCTTGCGTATGTTCCGCGTCTTAATGAGCTTAGAAGATTCTTCTGAGTCGCATTTTCCTTTGTGCTTACAAAGAATACTCCAATTATTGATGCAATAATACCGACTGCTGCAATAAGCATAGGAACGAACACGCCGTTCACGCCAAGACCTGACGCAACTCCAAGAGCTGCACAGGAAATGATTGAGCCAACATATGACTCATACAAATCAGCACCCATGCCTGCAACATCACCTACGTTGTCACCAACATTATCTGCGATACACGCAGGGTTTCTCGGGTCATCCTCAGGGATACCAACCTCAACCTTTCCAACAAGGTCTGCGCCAACGTCTGCCCCCTTTGTGAAGATACCGCCGCCAACACGTGCAAACAACGCCATTGATGAAGCACCCATACCAAAGGTAAGCATAGCTGATGTAATTTCCTCAATAGGAAGTGCAAATGCGAATTTAAGAAGTATATACCATACACTTATATCCAAAAGACCAAGTCCTACAACCGTAAGACCCATAACAGTACCTGATGCAAACGCAATCTTAAGACCACGATTTAGTCCCTCTCTTGCACCATTAGCCGTTCTTGAATTGGCGTAGGTTGCGATTTTCATGCCTACATAGCCTGACAAGCCTGAGAAGATACCACCTGTCAAAAATGCAAAGGGTACAAAGGGGGTAAGCTTGCCAAAGTAAGCCAATACACCCAAAAGGACAAACATTACGGCAAAGAAAATACCTACTGTCTTATACTGTCTCTTCAGATATGCCATAGCACCCTTACGGATTTTAGCACTTATTGATGCCATCTCCTCTGTGCCTTCAGGCTTTCTCTTTACTGAATAGAAGTTTATCACCGCCACTACCAATGCAATTATCGCACAGGCAAGCACGGCTACGGGAATGATTCTTTCCATAACATATACCTCCGTTGTTATAAAAATTTTATATATATTTTATCTCTTTTCCGCCTTTTTGTCAATATGTATCTTTACCAATTATTAGACGTATAATTCCTCAGATTAAGTCCTAATTTATGAATTCAACAAAATTTTGTGTCGATTTAACAGTAATTTTTAACATTTTGCCGTTATCTTTTTTATGATTTTTATTGCGTAGAGTCCACAAAAGTGGTATAATTATAAACAGAGTTGATTGCATAAAATAGAAAAAAGACAATCACGCTTATTTAAAGGAGGATTATTTATGTCGTATGTAGAGAGAGTTTTAGACGAACTCACAAAAAAGAATACTGAACAGCCCGAATTTATCCAGGCTGTAACAGAGGTTTTGACATCTATCGCTCCGGTACTTGAGAAGCACCCGGAATACGAGGAAAGTGCATTACTTGAGAGATTGGTTGAGCCCGAAAGACAGATTATGTTCAGAGTACCTTGGGTTGATGATAACGGCAAGGTTCAAGTTAACCGTGGCTTCAGAGTACAGTTCAACAGTGCAATCGGTCCCTACAAGGGTGGTTTGAGATTCGCACCCAATGTATATCTTGGAATTATTAAGTTCCTTGGCTTTGAGCAGATTTTTAAGAATAGCCTTACAGGTCTGCCTATCGGTGGTGGTAAGGGCGGTGCTGATTTTGACCCCAACGGTAAGTCAGACGGCGAAATTATGAGATTCTGTCAGTCATTTATGACTGAGCTGTTCCGTCACATCGGCGCAGAAACAGATGTTCCTGCAGGTGACCTTGGTGTTGGTGCAAGAGAAATCGGCTATATGTTCGGTCAGTACAAGAGATTGAAGAACGTATACGAGGGCGTGCTTACAGGCAAGGGCCTTGCCTACGGCGGTCTTAACGGCAGATCAGAGGCAACAGGCTACGGTATCGTATTCTTCGCACGCGAGATGCTTAAGCACTTCGGCGAGGAGCTAAAGGGCAAAGAGGTTGTTGTATCAGGCTTTGGTAATGTATCATGGGGTACAGTTCAGAAGCTTAACCAGCTTGGTGCAAAGGTTGTTACAATCTCAGGTCCTGACGGCTACATCTATGACCCCCACGGCGTAACAGCAGGCGAGAAGGAGGACTTCCTATTGGAGCTTCGTGCTTCAGGTAAGAACATCTGCGCACCCTATGCAGAAAAGTTCCCCAACGCAAAGTTATTCCCCGGTGAGAGGCCCTGGGGTGTTAAGGCTGATTTGTATATCCCCTGTGCTACACAGAACGAGATTACAATGAAGGAAGCAGAGGCTATGGTTAAGAATGGTTGTAAGTTCCTTTGCGAAGGCTCAAATATGCCTACAACAAATGATGCTCTTGAATATCTACAGGCAAACGGCGTTGTCATTGGTCCTTCAAAGGCTGCAAACGCAGGCGGCGTTGCTTGCTCATGTATCTAGATGGGACATAATGCAGGTCACACAGTATTCTCACCCGACGAGGTTTACAAGCAGCTTGAGAGCATTATGGTTAACATCCATAACAGTGCCACAAACGCATCAGAGCAGTACGGCTTGGGTTACAACCTGCTTGCAGGTGCTAACATTGCAGGCTTCCAGAAGATTGCTGACGCAATGATGGCTCAGGGCATTTGCTAATTATACTGATTACATAAAACCGTGCAATTCTGCACGGTTTTTATGATTTATTACTATTGCTTTAGCCTTGTAAATATGATACAATAAAAATCAGTAATAAGAAAGGATTGATATTATGCGACTATTTGTTGACGATACCCGCCCCTATCCCGAATTCGGATATGAATGTGTCAATAACGCCCGAGCCGCAATAGCTCTCCTTGAGATGTTGAAATTTGACTACATCACCTTAGATTATGACCTTGGAGAGGGCTGTGATACAGGACTCAGTATCCTGTATTGGATGAAGGACCACGATATTTTTGTTCCCGAAATCAACATACACAGTAACCATTTGTTCGGTGTACCGAGGATGGTGGAGTTTGCCAGAGAAAACTTCCCGAACAGCAAGATAACCACAAACAAATTATCGAGATAAAAGAGTGTCAATGACACTCTTTTATCATTTGCGGCTAATAGCGGTATGCGTATTTTTAACTGTTGCAATATAGGGAATAATATGTTATAATACCCCTTGGAGGCGAGATATATGGTACTTGCAATAGACGTTGGAAATACAAACATTGTAATAGGCTGTTTCAATGATAACGAAATCCTTTTTAACGAAAGAATTTCTACCAATCATACGGCAACAGACCTTGAATATGCAATTCAGATAAAGAACATTCTTGAAATTCATAATATAGACTTAGATAAAATTTCAGGCTCAATTATGTCATCGGTTGTGCCGCAGGTTACATCCTCAATCAAGGATGCACTGGTTAAGCTTATAAACACACAGCCTATGGTTGTTGGCCCGGGACTTAAAACAGGACTTCGAATACTTACTGACAACCCCGCACAGCTTGGCTCTGATTTGGTTGTTGATGCGGTGGCAGGCATTAACGAATACGCCACTCCCCAGATTATAATCGATATGGGTACTGCTACGACCTTCTCGGTAATCGACAGGGATTGTAATTACACAGGTACGCTTATTATCCCCGGTATGAACACATCTCTTGACGCACTTTCAAATGGTGCGGCACAGCTTCCGAAGGTCGATTTTGATATTCCCAAGAGAGTTGTCGGCACAAACACCAAGGAATGTATGTCAAACGGAATTATGTTCTACACCGCATCGGGCCTTGACGGATGTATTGAAAGAATTGAGGAAGAGCTTGGAGAAAAGTGTACCGTTATAATAACCGGCGGTCTGTCAGGCTCAGTCGTGCCACTTTGTAAAAAGGAAATGATTTACGATAATGATTTGCTTTTGAAGGGACTTATGCTCATCTACAACAGAAATGTGAGGTACGACAAATGAAAAAGGAATTTAACCACGAGAAAATAAAGCAAGCAATCCGCACCATCATCACTGAGCTTGGTGATGACCCCGACCGCGAGGGTCTTCTTGACACCCCTGACAGAGTGGCAAGAATGTATGACGAGGTTTTCGAGGGAATGCGTTATACAAATGACGAGATTGCCGAAATGTTTAACAAATGCTTTTTAGAAGAGAAATCACGGGACCTTGTGCTTGTGAAGGACATTGAAATTTTCAGCCATTGCGAGCATCATATGGCACTTATGTATAATATGAAGTGTCACGTTGGATATATCCCCAACGGCAAGGTTATCGGTCTTTCAAAGATTGCAAGAATCTGCGATATGGTATCAAAAAGGCTTCAGCTACAGGAGAGGATATGCTCCGATATTGCGGAGATTATGCAGAAGGTGTGCGACACAGAGGATGTCATAGTTATCGTTGACGGTGAGCATAGCTGTATGACGGCAAGAGGCATCAAGTCACGAGGTGCAAAGACTCGCACAAGCGCAATCAGAGGTTTGTTCGACAATGACCACGACCTCCGCCGCGAGGTATATGATTTATTAAGATAACAAAAATCGGGCAAAAGCCCGATTTTTTAGTTGAACTCTATTGTATGCTCCGCTGTGACTGGGGGGTATTCCCTGCCATCAAAGGTTTATTTACTATCCCTTGTGCGTCCTACGAACGGAAAATCAACGGAGATGTTCTTCCTCACCACTTTTCGTCACTGCATCACATATACTCCCTCTCACCCATAACCGCGGACTTAAGCCTGCACCATGGGTATGAACCTCTATTTTCAATATTCCGTTTGAATGCTCCATCTTTCTCTCCTTTTACGCTGTAAATTTGTTTTCTCCCATAACCAAATCCACAAGTCCGTCACAGGTTTTTGCCTTGCCGTATATCCCCTCCGGGATATATGCCTGAACTCTAACCTCGTTCTCTATCCGCTCGGCTCTTACGCTGACAGTACCCATCAAGGTATCGTAGGTTGCCTCTGCGAAATCAAGGCTCTCAGGCAGTATGGGCGCAATCAAAACTTCATTTACATCACACATATTGGGGTTAATATTAATGCCTGCAAAGGTTGCAATAAACAGGTTTATTATATCTCCGTACATATGGTGGTTATTACTCTCTTGAACGCCGTTTTCGTGGAATGCCTCACACAGCGCCGTTGCACCACGTCTAATCATATCTCCGTATGACGGCTCCTCTTCGCGGGTAATAAGCTCAACCGCCTTGTCACCATCGCCATTCTCCGCCAGGACATGGAACAGGTATCTTACACCAATCAAGCCACAATCGGCATAACCCTTCTCCTCCACAAAATCAAGTAATCGCGCGTACGCACGCTCTTTTTCATCTCTCTCAAATAATCCATATGCCAAAAGCAATACCTGAGAGGTCTGACAGCTTCCCTTTGCGGTCATTGTTTCGTAATCTATAAGCTCACGGCGGATTGCCTCGCGCATCTCCTTCTTTAGCTTTGTGGCATATGCCTTTTCCTCCTCTGCGCCGATTACATCAAACATAAACTCAGCCTTTGATGCCATATCATATACCACCGTACTGTCTGTCAATTCAAGGGGGGACGAAATATTTATATTATCCGAATATGGCTGACACCAATCGGGCAAGCCACAAGCCATAAGCCCTCTCTCATCACGCCTTGTGGCAATATATTTAAGATACTTATAAATCAAGTCCTTATTATCACAAAGAACGTCACTGTCACCTTCAAACTTATAAATATAATAGGGCAGATTAACGCACACACTATCCCAGATAGGACCGTTACCCCAATCAAATCCCCAGCCGGAGGTTGGGACAATACCCGGCAACTCTCCCGATACTCTCTGGGATGCCTCAATCTGACGCAACCAGAATGATAGGGTATCCTTTAGAGTAAAGCTTAGCATAAACTGCTCCGCCGATACCGATGCATCACCCGTCCAGCCATTCTTCTCGCGATGGGGACAATCTGTGGGGAAATAATGTATGTTTGACAAATCTGCTCGGATTGACATATCATAAAGGGTGTTCAGAGTTTCATTTGAGGAATTAAAGGTGCTTCTACGCTTTACATCGGAATTAAACACAATGTATGTAAGCAAATCCTCCGTTGCCTGACTCTCGTCTATTCCCTCAACAAAGGCGTAGCGGAAGCCGTGATATGTGAAGGAAGGCACGAAGATTTCCTCCTCACCGCCCTTGAGGATATACTCATCCCTCTGCAGATACCTGACCTTGTCAAGCATATCTCCGCGCATAGTTACGGTAGAGTTTATGTTGAATTTTCCGTCAACAAGGGCTTCTCCGTGACGAAGCACAATCTTCTGTCCTCTCTCACCTTTGATTTTTAGTCGGCACACGCCTGCACAGTTTACACCAAAGTCATACATATACCCCTTATCAACAAATGCAAAATCACAAGGGGTTTTGCTTACCCGCTCCTTGTAAACATAGCAGAAATTCTCCTGCTTCTCTATTGACACAGGCTTTATCTCGTACTGCGGCAAAATGGGGTCTGCATAACATCGGGTGGGCGTTGCCTTGGGTGGAACTGCCTTTGTTACAGTCTTCCACCCCCCATCATCAAATCCAACCTCTGCCCAATGGGGTATTTCCTGCCTCGCATCATAATATGTGCCGTAGCGGTACATATCAAAGGTTATGGGTGAGGGATAAGTTTTGAAGCTTTCGTCCGATGACATCTTAAAGTTCTCATCACCCTTCTCTGCTGTAAACTCCACCGCAACGGACAAGGGGCCGTCATAGGGTGCATTTTTCAGCTTCCAATTATCCAGGTCCTGATTCATAAAGCCGTTGCCGAGGACAATGCCTATAACATTCTCACCTACATCCAGAAGCTCTGCCACATCATACTCATCGTAGCACAGGAACATATCGGGGTTTACGATATAGGGTGCCAGAAAGCCCTTGGTTATGTTTTTTCCGTTTATATACAGCTCGTAAAAGCCCCCCGTACATATATCAATAACCGCCTTTTCAGGCTTGAAATCAAGGGTGAATGCCTTTCTTATATATGGTGCGTTCACAGGCTCGGCTGTTGTTGAATATTTATCATTTGCCTTAATAAACTGCTTGAATTCCATTTATCTGCACCTCCGTAATATTTAAAAAAAGCGGAGCTATTGACTCCGCTTAAATTTCTATCAGTCCTTAAGACCGCTCTTCTCTTTCATCATTGCACGAACCTTTAGAGGTAATCCGAACAGGTTAATAAAGCCCTCGGCATCCTTGTGGCTGTAAAGCTCCTTGCTGTCGCCGAATGATGCGATTTCCTCACTGTATAGTGAATAAGGTGACTTAGCACCTGCAGGTGAACAGTTGCCCTTGTAAAGTTTCAGGCGTACCTCACCTGTAACTGTCTTTTCCATTTCGTCAAACATTGCTGACATTGACTCACGAAGAGGTGTAAACCACTTTCCGTCATAGATAAGCTCTGAGAACTTAACTGCACTCTGACGCTTGAATGACTGTGTGTCACGGTCAAGACACAAATACTCAAGCTCGGTAATAGCTGTGTACAGAATCGTACCGCCGGGAGTCTCGTATACGCCTCTTGACTTCATACCAACCAATCTGTCCTCACAGATGTCTGCAATACCAACACCGTGCTTACCGCCAAGCTCGTTTAACTTCTCAAGCAATGCGCGAGGTGACATCTTCTCACCATTTAATGAAACGGGAGTGCCTGCCTCAAATCCGATTGTTATGTACTCTGCCTCGTCGGGTGCCTGCTCGGGTGATACGCTAAGCTTCAGCAATGAATCAAGCTGAGGCTCGTTCCATGGGTCCTCCAAGTCAACACCCTCGTGGCTGATGTGCCAGATGTTTCTATCCCTTGAATACAAATCCTTCTTTGTTACGGGACACTCTATGCCGTTCTTCTCTGCATAATCAACCGCGTCCTCACGAGATGTAATATCCCACTCTCTCCAGGGAGCAATAATCTTTAGTGACGGGTCAAGAGCCTTGATTGCAAGCTCAAAACGAACCTGGTCATTGCCCTTTCCTGTTGCGCCGTGGCAGATCGCAACTGCGCCTTCCTTCTTTGCAACGTCAACCAATGCCTTTGCAATTACGGGACGGGCATGTGATGTACCTAAAAGATACTTGCCTTCATATACTGCACCTGACTTAAGTGTAGGTATAATATAATCCTCAACATATTCATCACGCAAATCTGCAATGTAGCACTTAATAGCACCTGTGCGAAGCGCTCTCTCCTCAAGACCGTCTGTCTCCTTGCCCTGACCTACATCTCCGCATACGCAC
>JAZOBR010000006.1:0-3534 GCA_045596105.1 Candidatus Ornithomonoglobus sp. | reverse complement strand
ACAATTGCCTGTGCCTCAGGTGTTCCAAGGCTTCCGTCAATAAAATCCTTCTGCATATCAACAACGATTAGTAGTTTTTCCATAATTTCCTCCTTAGTATACATCAACCCGTATTCGCGGCTTGTTATGGTAGGTCACGCTCAAAACCAGGCCAATGGCTGTCATATTCGTTACCAACGACGTTCCGCCATAGCTGAAGAACGGCAAGGGGATACCTGTTACGGGCATCAGACCGATACACATTCCCACATTCTCAAATACGTGGAACAGTAGCATTGCACCAACGCCTGTTGCAATGTATCTGCCGTAGGAGTTGTCCGCACGGCGGGCAGTGGTAAAGCATCTGTAGATTATGGCAAACAACAGGCACACCACAAGGATTGAGCCTACAAAGCCAAACTCCTCAGACAGTACGCTGAAGATAAAGTCTGTGCTTTTAGTCGGCAGATATCCCATCTGGTTCTGCGTTCCCTCTAAGTAGCCTCGTCCCCATATCTCACCCGAGCCAACGGCAATTTTCGACTGAATTACATTGTAGCCATCACCCAACGGGTCAATCATTGGGTCAATAAATACGTTTATACGCTGACGCTGGTAATCACTTAACAAAAAGTTATATATAAGGGGCAGGGATATAACACCGATACCGATTATTCCAAATACATATTTGTAGGATATGCGTGCTACAAACACCATGCAGATAGACATAAACACAAACACCAAGGCACTGCCCAAATCAGGCTCAAGCAGAATAAAGGCAAGCAAAATACCGATATGAATCAATAGCCCAAGCACAATTTTTAGCTCGTTTATCCGTTCCTCCACCTTTGAAAGATGGTAGGAAAAGGTCAATATAAAGCAGATTTTCGCAAGTTCTGCCGGCTGTACACCGATGGAGCCGAATCGAATCCAGCTCCTTGCTCCCCAATCTCCTGCCGTACCGAACAGAAGCACGATAATGAGAATTGCCACCGCAAATATATAAATATACTTTACTACGTTCTGAAACTGCTCATAGTCAAAGAAACAAAGAAACAGCATAGCGCCAAGTCCCAGGACAAACGCCGCCGACTGCACGATGACATTTGTGATGCCTCCCGTTGTTCGGGTGGCGGAATATATAACAACTATGCCCGTTATTGCCGCTATGACAGTCAGCACAAACAACAGCCAATCAAACTCCTTGGTGACTATGGCACCGGTTTGAAAGTTCGTCTTTTTCCTTCTCAATGTTTTTTACCTCTTAACTTATCATATCTCCACGCCTAGAAAATGCTTAGCCGCAATACCTACGAAAAATGAAAGCACCGCAACTGTTACGCTTATGACGGTCATTTCCAAAAATCTCGGGCGGAACCTCTGTCCCTGTGCCACAGAAATGTAATATGTGAAGCCTGCGATTATAAGTATTACAACCGCTATCATTACGCCCAGAGCTATCATATACTGTGAGTTATCAAGCAACAGATAGGGTAAAACAAGCAATACCACCGTTATCAGATATGCAATGCCTGTGTATGTGCATGACTTCAGGGCATCCTGCCTGCCCTCACTTCGTGCTGACAGAAACTCACTTGATGCCATAGAGAAGGTGGCAGATATGCCTATGATAAGTCCCGACAATGCAATAAGACGAGTGTTCTGCATAGCAAAGGTGAAGCCTGCCAGGGAGCCTGTCAGTTCAACCAGGGCATCGTTCATTCCTAATACCATACTGCCCACATACTGCAGTCTTTCCTCATCAAGCATCTCAAGGAGTGCCCTCTCATGTTCCTCCTCCTGCGCTCTTATGCTGACGCTTTCCTCCACCTCTTCTTCAAGCAAGGCATACTCACTCTGTGCGTTCTCCTCACCATTTTCCATCAGCTTACCGGCAAAGGTGAAGCCTAAAATCCGCGCCAGAAAGCTATACTTAAACACCTTCCACCTGTTAGGCTTCATTTCAATCCCTGTATACTTCTTCCAGATTTCGTGATGCGCCTTTTCCTCCTGTGACAGACGAAGAAGCACCTGTTTGTTTTCCTCACCCTTCGCGAACTCGGAAATTCTTTCATATACGGCACTCTCTGTTATCTCATTCTGTTGCATTTTTTTGATTATACTAAGTGCCTTCTTTGAAATCTCCTTTACCATTGTCTTTTCCTCTCTGTATCTATTATTCCTTACAGTAATTAACTAATTCGTCAATATGTGTTATGTCACACTTATCATCGTCAAAATCACATAGGTCAATTAGCAGTTTTTCCATCTCACTGGGGTTTTCCTTGCCCATCATAAGCTTCTTAAGTGACTTTATGGCGGCACGATGCACCACCGATAATTCATCCATCAGCATCTTACCCACATAGTTGAAGACCTTGACATTTTCGGGAACACCCGTCTTGAAATTCTTTTCAAGGACGAAGGTGTCATAGTAATCGCGTCTGTCAATAGGGGTGATTCCCACAGTAAACACCGCGATTTTCTTGTCACGCAATTTGTCTATGTTCTTCGTGATGAGATGAACGCCGTTTATCACCTCGGCATATAACCCACCACCGTAAACGATAGTGTCATAGGACAGTAAATCCTCCGCCCTCGTATCCTTTGCATCGCGAACATCGCACCCCAAAGCCTCGGCTATCCATCGGGCGTATCTCTCCGCCCCGCCATACTTGGATTTGTAAACCACTATTGTTTTCATAAACCGCATCTCCTATACTTTTTTATAATTATATGCAGTGAAGCACTATTATTGCTCTATTTTCCTATCAGAATATCCTGCAAGTAATAATGAATGTGCCATTTTTCCACCCTCTTCTCACAAATATTAATTTAATTATACTACAAAACCCTTAAAAATCAAATATATCTGTACAAATTTGCACTTCATCTTCCGTTAAATACCGACAAAAGCAAATTATATACCTTTTTAAGTGCTATAACAAGCATTATGGTTCCTGCAATTACCGTCAGGTTGTACAGGATTAAATTCTCTATGTACCCCAGCTTTATAAGTCGCAGGAACAACCCATGAGAAACATATATCTCCAAGGAGTACACTCCAAGAAACATATTGAATTTGTTGTTTATCACCTTGGTATTCTCTAAAGCGTGGGTCAGTGCAACCACAAAGCACACGAAAAACAATGCACTGATGCATCTCCACAGCGTCAGGTGTACACCTATCCTTGTTTGCATAAAAGTGCCCAGAAACAGCAGTGCAGTCACAACAAGTGACACTATGTTATGCTTTGTCCATCGCCTGTCTATGGCATCCTGCTTATGGCAATAGACCATGCCCAGCACCATACAGGGGATACTTTGATACCATGTCCTGCCAAGCTTCATCTTCTCGCAGAGGAGACAATATAGGCGGATACCTATTGAAAACGCAATCATACGCCAGCTATCGGCTTTAATGACCTTAAACACTGTCCAGAATATGAGATATGTCAGGAAGGTAGACTGCAAATACCAACCGTTGGTTACCACCGTTTTTCCAAAGAAAAACGAGCCAATAAATTTTTCTGTGGGGAAAAAGCCCTCCAGCAC
>JAZOBR010000005.1:0-10012 GCA_045596105.1 Candidatus Ornithomonoglobus sp. | reverse complement strand
TTTTCCCGTTTCTCATCCTGTATTCTTATTATGAGGTAATTAATCGTACAGAGCATTATATGAAGCTTATTGAGGCGGAGAGCTTTGACGAGCTGTATAAACGTGAACTGGTTGTAGGCTGTAAGATGACAGTTGTTGCGGCGGAGTTCGCGATTTATAAGATTCGCGGAGAGATAGACAAGACAAAGGCTAAGGAGCTTTTGGATATGCTTGATTGGGTAATCAGGGAGCATACAGAGCTGTGGAATATCCGCAACTATGAAAATGGCATCGAGGCATTTTTGGGAATGCTTAATGCACGCCGTGACGAGCTTGCAGAATTAGTATAACGGAAAAACAGGCTGATTTGTCAGCCTGTTTTCTGTTGGAAAAGTTTTGAAATTGACAAATTGCCTATGCTGAGGTATAATAATTGCAGGAGGAAGGCTCATATGAAAATCGGATTAGTAATGGAAGGCGGAGCAATGCGGGGTATGTTTACCGCAGGAGTTATGGACGTCTTTATGGAAAACAATATAGAATTTGCAGGAGCAATCGGCACCTCCGCAGGTGCGGTTTTCGGCTGTAATTATAAATCTCGTCAAATCGGCAGAGTTATCCGCTATAATAAGCGTTTCTGTCGCAACAGACGGTATGCGTCTGTAAGAAACCTCATTTTAACAGGAAATCTGTACGGTGAGGATTTTGCCTATCATAAGCTCCCCAACGAGCTTGATGTGTTCGATACAAAGGTATTCTCAGAATCGGAAATGGAGTTTTATGTATGCACAACAGATGTTGTGACAGGTGGGGCAAGGTATCATAAATGTACCGATGGAAAGGAGAGGGATACTGAGTGGATGCGTGCATCGGCATCGATGCCCTTAGTGTCAAGGATTGTTGAGGTGGACGGCTACAAGATGCTTGACGGTGGTATGGCAGACTCTATCCCGATTAAAAAGATGGAGGATTTGGGGTATGAGAAGAATGTGGTTATCCTGACCCAGCCCTATGATTATGTCAAGGCACCCAATGGTGCATTACCCCTGATGCGCATGAGATACCGCAAATACCCGAGATTTGTGGAATCTGTTAAAAATAGACACATAAACTATAATGAAACAACTCGTTACATAAAGGAAGGGGAGAAGGAGGGGAGGATGCTTGTAATCCGTCCCGAGGAGTCTCTTAAAATCGGAAAAATCGAAAGAGATGAAGATGCACTTGAAAGGGTGTACCAGATTGGCCGTAAGACGGGTGAAAAATATCTTTCAAGGGTAAGGGAATTTATTGCAGATTAAAAAACAGTTCAGAGTAAGCTGAACTGTTTTTCTGTTGCAAAATCCAACTTGCTATGTTATAATTATTTTATACGGAATATGATACGGCACAGCCGTTGGAGGATATATGAAGAAGGTTTTAAAGATACTTGAATTTGACAAGATTTTAACCGAGATGCAGGGACTCACTGATTCGGAATACGTTAAAAAGCGTATTATGAAGCTTGAGCCTCTTGTTGACATAGAAAAAATCCGTGAGGCACAGAAGGAAACAACCGAGGCAATGTCTACCCTCTTAAAGCTTGGCGGAATGCCTGTGAATCTTGCGGTTAACGATATGCGTCCTGCAGTTAAACGAGCAGAGCAGGGTGGCGTATTGACTGCCCGCGAGCTTATGGATATTTCAAGACTGTTATCGGTGGCAAGACGAACAAAGGCGCACCTTAGTGAGGTATCGGAGGAGTGTACCTGCCTTGCAGGGTTGGGTGATACCCTTCTTACCGCGAAGGCGCTGGAGGATAAGATAAATTCGGCCGTAGTGTCCGAGGAGGAGATTGCAGATTCGGCATCGGTGGAGCTTCGTGATATTCGTCGCAAGATGCAAAGTCTTAACGCAAAGATTAAGGAAACACTAAACGGGATGCTTCGCAGTCCCCATTATAAGAAATTCCTTCAGGACCCCATTGTTACAATGCGTTCGGACCGCTATGTTATTCCTGTTCGTGCAGAGTACAAAAGTGAGGTACAGGGCATCGTCCACGATACCTCTGCAACGGGTCAGACATTGTTCATTGAGCCTATGGGCGTGGTAAATGCCAACAATGAAATTCGTGATTTGAAGGCTCGGGAGAGTCGTGAAATTGAGAGGATATTGGCAGAGCTGTCACAGCTTACTGTGGAAAACTCCCACGATATTTTTGTTGATTTTGTCACTATCTCGGAGCTTGATTTCATTTTTTGTAAGGGTAAGCTTTCCCTTGATATGAATGCAACCGAGCCTGTTTTGAACACTGACGGAATAATTAGCCTCAAGCGTGCAAGACATCCCCTTATCCCAAAGGACAGAGTTGTTGCAAACGACATAAGCTTCGGCAAGGAAACGGATACACTTGTGGTAACAGGTCCCAACACAGGCGGTAAGACAGTAACGCTAAAGACGGTGGGTTTATTGGCAACCATGGCGGCGGCAGGCCTTCATATAACGGCAAATGATGGGTCGGATATGGCGGTGTTCACCAAGATTTACGCCGACATCGGAGATGAGCAGTCAATCGAACAGAGTCTGTCAACCTTTTCGTCGCATATGGTCAATATTGTAAAGATTTTAAAGAATGTGGATAGCTCCACTCTTGCGCTGTTTGACGAGCTTGGTGCAGGAACAGACCCCACCGAGGGTGCGGCCCTGGCAATAGCCATCCTGGAGTATCTTCGCAAAAAGGGAACAAAGACTCTTGCTACAACCCACTACAGTGAGTTGAAGCTGTTTGCCCTTACAACGGACGGTGTGGAAAACGCATCCTGTGAGTTTGACATTAAGACTCTTGAGCCAACATATAAATTGCTTATCGGTGTGCCGGGCAAATCAAATGCCTTTGCAATATCGAGAAGGTTAGGACTCAATGGTGATATTATTGACCGTGCAAACGACATCCTGTCGGATGAGGATATAAGGTTTGAGGATGTTATAAGCGACCTTGAGGGTGCAAGAGCAAGAGCTCAGCGGGATGCAGACGAGAATGCACGCCTCAAGCGTGAATTGAAGGAGCTGTGGGAAACCGTTGAGGCAGAGCGTGAAAAGCTAAAGAAGAATAAGGCAAGGATATTGGAGGAGGCTCACCGAGAGGCGCGAATTATCGTTATGGATGCCAAGGAGGAGGCAAACGAGATTATCCGCGACCTTGAAAAGATGCGTCAGAAGGGCATAAAGGCAGGAAGCATTGAGGACAAGGCAAAGACCGCAAGAGAAACCTTCAAAAAGCGTGAGGAAACTCTTGACGAGAAAATGAAGAAAGCAAAGAAGCCAAAGGAGAGATTCGTTGAGCCGCCGAAAAACCTCAAGCCAGGAGAGAGCGTGAAAATTCTTGACCTTGACCAGGAGGCGGTTGTCCTAAAGGAGCCTGATAAATCAGGAAATGTTCGGGTTGAGGCAGGCATAATCAAGATAGATGTACACATCACAAACCTACGCAGACTTGATACAAGCGAGGAGAAGGAAAAGCTTGTGAAGCAGTATACACCTGCCATGCGTTCCTTTGAATCAAAGGCACAGACTGCGACAACGGAGCTTGATGTAAGAGGACAGTACCCCGAAGAGGCGTGGGCAAATGTGGAGAAGTTTATTGATGACTGCTATCTTGCAGGCATCTCACCTGTCAGAATTGTGCATGGCAAGGGTACAGGCGTACTAAAAAAGCATATTCGTGAAATGCTCAGGAAACAACGCTATGTTAAATCTCATCGTCCCGGTATATTTGGTGAGGGTGAGGACGGCGTAACAGTGGTTGAGCTTAAATAAGGAGAACAGTTATGGCTATATTTACCAAGGCAGATATTCTGCTACCGAAGAATGTTGATTTTACACAGTGGAGCGTGGTTGCTTGCGACCAGTATTCCTCAGAGCCTGAATATTGGAAAAAGGCAGAGGAGATTGCAGAGGGCAATCCCTCGACTCTTAATATAATTTATCCCGAGGCGTACCTTAACGAGGCCGACGGGGATAAGAGAATTAAGAATATTAACGAGACTATGCAACGCTATATTGATGAGGGCGTTTTCAAGGAGTACAAAAACAGTCTTATCTATGTTGAACGCACACAGAAAAATAGTAAGGTGCGTCATGGCATAGTGGGACAGATTGACCTTGAGGCATACGATTTTTCAGTGGGCTCAGAGTCACCTGTAAGAGCCACCGAGGGAACAATAATCTCCCGTATACCGCCGAGACAGAAGATAAGAATAAATGCCCCCTTAGAGCTTCCGCATATCATTATGCTTATCGACGACCGTAAGGGTGAGGTTATAGAGCCGTTAGGTGATATAAAGGACACACTGGAGGTCGTATATGACTTTGAGCTTATGCAAGGTGGGGGACACATAAAGGGATGGTTGTTGGATGAGCAAACTGCCAATCGTGTTCTTGGACTTTGCGAGAGCTTTGAGTCTCAAGCGGAGTTTGAAAAAATGTATGGCGTTACAGGCAAGGGTGTACTGGCAATAGCGGTAGGTGACGGTAACCACTCTCTGGCAACGGCAAAATCGTGTTGGGAAGAGATTAAGAAGGGATTAACCCCTGAGGAGCAGAGGAACCATCCTGCACGCTACGCTTTGGCGGAGGTTGAGAATTTGCACGATGGCGCACTTGAGTTTGAGCCTATCCACAGAGTTATATTCGATGTTGACCCCGAGGATGTTAAAAAGGCATTTTTTGAGTATTACCCACAGACTACAGATACGGACAATGGGGGACAGAAAATAGTTGTTACCCATCAGGGTCAGGAAACGAGTTTTTATATCAGTGACGCACCGCAGAATCTTCCTGTCGGCACCTTCCAGAAGTTTATGGATGATTACCTGAAGGCAAATAAGGGTGAAATAGACTATATTCACGGTGCGGATGTTGTGAGAAGCCTTACAAAGGAAAGCAACACCATCGGCTTTATATTTGATGCCATGGAGAAAAATGACTTGTTTACTACAGTTATAAAGGACGGTGCATTGCCCAGAAAAACCTTCTCAATGGGCGAGGCATACGATAAGCGTTTCTATCTTGAGGCAAAGCGTATAAAATAATTGCATACAAATAAATCCTTTGGCATATTTTAGAATAATAGGCCGAAAGGAGATAATCTATGCAGTTTATAGTCCCCTCACTTATAATGATAATTATAATAGTGGCCCTTGCACGAAAAAAGTCGGTATACAATGATTTTATCGAGGGAGCGGGTGAGGGAATAGGATTGCTCACCACAGTATTTCCGTCCCTTCTTGCTATATTGGTGTCGGTTGCGATGCTTCGTGCATCGGGGGCAATGGATATATTTCTTGGTTGGGTCTCACCTCTTGCAGAGAGGGTAGGAATCCCCAAGGAGGTTATGCCGCTTTGCATAATCCGTCCCTTGTCGGGCAGTGGCTCAATCGGGGTGCTGTCGGGGATATTAAATGACTATGGAGCAGATTCAACCATAGGAAGAATTGCGTCGGTAATATGCGGAAGCACAGAAACCACCTTTTATTGTATAGCGGTGTATTTCGCAAAAACGAGGGTTAAAAGCATAAAAAGAGCAATACCGTCGGCGGTTATCGGTGATATTTCAGGGATAATTGCCGCGGTGGTTGCAATAAAGGTTATGGGATTATAGGGTCGATAACCTTTTAATGTTAAATCAAAACAAACAAAAAACCTTGACAGAATAAAATTTTTGTGTTAAAATACACTACAATAACAGTGACGAAGATGGCAGGTATATAGATGTGTTTGAGAGATACGGCGGTTGGTGTGAGCCGAAAGCGGAGTATATCCAAGCCTTTCACTTCCGAGTTGGAGAAGGGAAAATCGCAGGATGAGTAGTTTCTTCCGTGAATGCTACGTTAGTGCAGAAAGCTTGTTGGAGCATAAAGTGGTATAGCCCTTATATGAGGCTATGCAAGAAGAGTGGTACCGCGGATAAGATAATTCGTCTCTTTAGCAAATTATTTGATTTGTTAAAGAGACTTTTTTTATATCAGAACAGGCTTAAAATCCCGGAAAAGGGGAGGAGGTTAAGACGCGAATGAGGCTCGGGAGTCGGAGGATAATAGACTCGTAACATATAAAAACACAGGTCAAAAAATCAAATTATAAAAGAAAGGGACACTAAAATGAAGGTGACGGAAAACAAGATTTACAACCCTGAAATTGAGTGTATGTCAAGAGCTGACATTAAGGCAATTCAGGACGAAAGATTAAGAAAAACAGTAAAGCATGTATACGACAACGTGCCGATGTACAGAAAGCGTATGGACGAGGCAAGAGTAAAGCCTGAGGATATTAAGGGGACAGAGGATTTACACCTATTACCATTTACAAACAAAACAGACCTGAGAGATGAATTCCCCTTCGGACTTCTGGCAGTACCTCAGGAGGAGATAGTGCGTATTCAAGGCTCCTCAGGCACAACAGGAAAGCCTATTGTTTCAGGCTATACACAGAACGATGTTGATGTGTGGACTGAAATGGTAGCTCGTTCACTAACTGCCGCAGGTGCAGGCAAGGATGACAAGGTACAGGTTACATACGGCTATGGCTTGTTCACAGGCGGACTTGGTGCGCATCAGGGTGCATCAGAGGTAGGCGCTATGGTAATTCCCATGTCATCAGGTAACACTCAGAGACAGCTTATGATGATGCATGATTTAGGTGCAACAATGCTATGCTGTACTCCTTCATATGCTATATTCCTGGGTGAATCCTTGAAGGAGATGGGCTATGACCTTAAGGAATTCAAGCTTAAGTCAGGCGTATTTGGCGCAGAGCCATGGACAGAGGAAATGAGAGATAAGCTTGAGGGCTTGTTTGATATAAACGCATATAACATTTACGGCCTCACCGAGATTGCAGGACCGGGTGTTGCATTTGAATGTTGTGCTAAAAACGGTATGCACATAAACGAGGACCATGTAATAGCGGAGATTGTTGACCCGAAAACAGGTAAGCCATTGCCCTGCGGACAGAGCGGTGAGCTTGTATTTACAACAATTACAAAAACAGGTATGCCTATGATTCGTTACCGCACTCACGATATTTGTACATTGGACGAGACACCCTGTGCCTGCGGAAGAACTCATGTGAGAATGAGCAGAATCACAGGAAGAACTGATGATATGCTTATTATCCGCGGAGTCAATGTATTCCCAAGCCAGATTGAAGAGGTATTGTTGAAGATGCCGGGTGTTGCACCTCATTATATGCTTGTGGTTGACAGAGTTAATTCTACAGACAGATTAGAGGTTCAGGTTGAGCTTACAGACGAGATGTTCTCTGATACTGTTTCGGATATTGAAAAAATCCGCGACAAGATTTCGGAGCAGATTAAGTCAGTTGTGGGCGTTGCGGCTATTGTTAAGCTTGTACCGCCTAAGTCAATCCCACGTTCTGAGGGTAAGGCAAAGAGAATAATTGATAACAGAGGACTTACAAAATAAGGAGGTGCAGTTATGTATATAACACAGATTTCAGTATATCTTGAAAATAATAAGGGTACACTAAGGATGCTGACAAAAACCCTGGCAGACAACGGCGTTGATATGCTTGCATTGTCTGTTGCAGACACTACTCATTTTGGTATTACACGAATAGTTGTAAGAGAGAGTGATGTAGAAATGGCAATGAATGCTCTTCGTGACAACGGCTTTGTTGCAAAGAAGAACGAGGTTATCTGCGTAGCTGTTGCCAATCAGCCTGCAGGTCTTGACGGCGTGCTTAAGGTTATTGAGGAGAATGGTATTTCCGTTGAGTATATGTATTCATTGAACTATAACATCGGCAACAAGGCACTTATTGTCTTGAAGTTGGCAAAGGAGGGCAAGACCTCCGCAGAGCTTCAGGAGTGCCTTGCAGAAAACGGAGTAAGGCTTATAAATCAGGAGGAAATAAACCTACTGTAATCGGATTCAGTAAAAGATAATATTGCTTTAAAAAAACCGCGCAATACTGTGAAGTAGTCAATACTTTGTGGACACAAAAAAGAGTGTCTACCATCATTATATCACTTCACAATACTGCACGGTTTTTTGTTATATGCGGCGGAGTTGTATGGACAAACGGCAGGTGGAGGGTGATAATTTGGCAAAAAGAGGGAAAAAAAGCTGTGATTTATTAGGAAAATCGCATAAAACTTAAAAAAATTCGTAATACTACTTGAAAAATATATAAAATTAGTATAAAATATATCAGTATTATAATGCCGTAAAATGGAAAATTTAAAAGGAGACGACAAATATGTATAACAAATTAACTGTTGAAGACGTAGAAGTTAAGGGCAAGAGAGTCCTTGTAAGATGCGATTTTAATGTTCCTCTTAATGATAAGCAGGAAATCACAGACGAGAATAGAATCGTGGGCGCACTTCCCACAATCAAGTATCTTATAGATAACGGTGCAAAGGTTATTCTTTGCTCACATATGGGTAAGCCCAAGGGTGAGGCAGTGCCTTCACTTTCGTTGGCACCCGTTGCTAAGAGATTGTCAGAGAAGCTTGGCAAGGAGGTAATCTTTGCGGCTGATGACGGTGTAGTTGGTGAGAACGCCAAAAAGGCAGTTGCTGAGATGGCAGAGGGTGATGTTGTCCTATTGGAGAACACACGCTACAGAGCAGAAGAAACAAAGAATGTTGATGCATTCTCACAGGAGCTTGCTTCATTGGCAGACTTGTTTGTAAATGATGCCTTCGGTACAGCTCACCGTGCACACTGCTCAAATGTTGGTGTAAGTGCAATCGTAAAGCCTGCAGTTGCTGGCTACCTTATTGAGAAGGAAATCAAGTTCCTGGGTAACGCTGTTAATTCACCCGTAAGACCTCTTGTTGCAATTCTTGGCGGCTCAAAGGTTTCATCAAAGATTTCAGTAATTGAGAACCTGCTGAAGAAGGTTGACAAGCTAATCATCGGCGGCGGTATGGCATACACATTCTTCGCCGCACAGGGTAAGACAACAGGTACATCACTTCTTGAGCCTGATTTCATCGACTATGCAAAGAAGATGATCGACGAGGCAGGTGACAAGCTTGTATTGCCCGTTGATACAGTAATTACGGAGGCGTTTGATAACGAAGCTCCTTCAAAGATAGTTGAGGGTGACATTCCCGAGGGCTGGATGGGTCTTGATATTGGTCCTAAGTCAATCGAGTTGTTCAAGACAGTATTGGCAGACGCAAAGACAGTTGTATGGAATGGTCCCATGGGCGTATTCGAAATGCCTAACTTTGCAAAGGGCACAAACGAGATTGCAGGTCTTTTGGCGGACCTTGATGCAACAACAATTATCGGCGGCGGTGACAGTGTTGCGGCAGTTAACCAGGCAGGCTTGGGTGACAAGATGAGCCACATTTCTACAGGCGGGGGCGCATCAATGGAATTCTTAGAGGGTAAGGAGCTACCCGGCATCGTAGCATTGACCGATAAATAAAAATTCCGTATTGAAAAAACAAAAACAAATTATTGAAAGGATAAAAGAAAATGGGAAAGTATATTATAGCAGGTAACTGGAAGATGAACAAGCTTCCTTCAGAGACATACACATATGTTAAAGCGGTTGTTGAGGCAACAAAGGGCGCAGAGTGTGAGGTTGTATGTTGCACACCTTACGTTTGCTTACCTCAGGCTGTTGAGGCGGCAAAGGGTACACATGTAAAGATTGGCGCAGAGAACCTTCACTTTGAGGACAAGGGTGCATTCACAGGTGAGGTTTCAGCAGATATGCTTGTTGACCTTGGTGTTGAGTATGTTATCATAGGTCACAGTGAGCGTCGTGAGTACAATAACGAGACAGACGAGACTGTAAATCTGAAGGCAAAGAAGGCTCTTGAGAAGGGTCTTATCCCCATCGTTTGCTGTGGTGAGTCACTTGAGCAGCGTGAGGCAGGCATCACAATGGATTGGATTGCAATCCAGATAAAGAAGGCGTTTGCAGGTATTTCAGCTTGCGATGCTAAGAAGGTTGTTGTTGCATACGAGCCTATCTGGGCTATCGGTACAGGCAAGACTGCAACTGACGAGCA
>JAZOBR010000004.1:0-4200 GCA_045596105.1 Candidatus Ornithomonoglobus sp. | reverse complement strand
TGATGCGTCTGATGGATGAATTTTATGAGGATGAGAATATAAGGTCTGTAAAGGCTTAATTGGAGATAATATGGAAGGCTTGAAAAACAAAAGATTATTCCTTCTTGATATGGATGGAACAATTTATCCTGACAACGATATTTTTGATGGTGTTACAGAATTTCTCGAATATGTAAAGAATGTTGGAGGAATGTATCTTTTCCTTACCAACAACTCATCAAAAAGTGTTTATAAATACGTAGAAAAGCGAGGAGTTGTTGGAGTTGGATACACCCACAAGCTACACAGAACTCGCACGAGGAGAATATGAAAGTAAGATAAATTCAATATATCACCGCCTGTCGGGAGAGATAAATGCTCTTTAGGATAAGATGGGTTGGTGCGGTGTATCTCGTCTTGAGTGCTATAAATTAAAATGGGATAAGATAAAAACCGTATTAAGAGAGGCTCCGTCATTTTGCAAAATGAAAGGATACATTGACAAAATCGGTCTTTTATTGGATGATTTTGATTTGATGTACAGAGGATATGAAGGAAGTAAAGACTATGAAGAAATATCTATTACCCGAAAAAGGACAGTTCTATAAAGCAAACCTACACTCACATTCAACTTGCTCTGATGGCGTGCTTACACCTGAGGAGATGCGTGATGCATATAAGGAAAAGGGCTATAACATACTCTGTATAACTGATCACGAGCTGTTTATACCCTATAACTATTTGACCACAGACAATTTTTTAATGCTCAATGGTGCTGAAATCGGCATTAATGACACAAAAGTAATTAATGGCACTGTCAAGACCCATCATATGGGAATGATTGCTCTTGACCCCGATATTGAGGTGGACCCGCTATGGGACCCCGATGAACATTTCACCTTTGCGAATATTGAGGAAAACAGAGAAAAGGTCAAGTTTAACTCTGACAAGCCATATAAAAAGGTATATTCAGCAGAGGGCATAAATGATATGATTAAGACGGCTCGTGAGGCAGGCTTTTTTGTGATATTCAACCACCCTTATTGGTCATTGGAGGATTTCAGGCAGTACATACAGTATGAGGGTATGCACGCTCTGGAGATTTATAATCATGGATCACAGGTATATTCAGATTGTGGCTATAACCCGCAGGTATATGATGAGCTGTTGGCAGAGGGCAGACGCATAGGCTGTGTTGCGGCGGATGATAATCACAACTACGGTGATGTAAACAGTCCCAAGTATGATGCCTTTGGCGGATTTACAATGATTAAAGCAGAAAAGCTTGATTATCAATCGGTTACAGAGGCTTTGTTACGTGGTAATTACTATGCCTCAACAGGTCCTGAAATCAAGGCATTGTGGATTGATACAGACACAAATTTATTACACGTTGAATGCTCTGACGCGGTAAAAGTATCCTTTATGACAGGCGATCGCAGGTTTACTTGTGAATATCCCTATGAGCAGGGTAAGGAATATCTTAACGAGGCAACCTTCAGGCTAAGCAACGCTGATAAATTTGACCCCGATTCAAATATGAGTAGATATGTGCGTGTTAATGTGTATGATAAGAATGGCAAGGTTGCCCATTCAAGAGCATACTTTATGGACGAATTATAAAAAGGCATTAACAAACCATTCGAAATGACGGTGTTTTTATCTCTTATTTTTTGTAATTAGCAACAAATGTATAATAAATGTATGTTATAGCAATGCGGGGAATATCGTTGGAAACATTATGCTTATAAAGAGCGATAAACACATTTGGAAGCTGTTGATGGTTGAGAGAATATACATTGCATGTATGGTATTCCTGTTGGCGTACCTCATCAATACCTTGATGGAATTTATATTGTAAATGCTAATATAAATAGTGGTCATGTGTTAGTATGTTTTATGTGGTTTGGTAATGGAAGAATTATGAGAATTTCTCAGCCTACTTATGTTTCACCCGCCTGGTTATTCTGTAATATTGTGAATTTTTCCTTAGGCGATATTATCAGTGAGGTGTTTAATATGGTATCATCCTTTGTGGCGATTATCCGCTAACGTAAGAACGGCTTTACAAGGGAGAGGAATGTTAAAAAACATTCTTTTTTTGTTAAAAAACAGTTGAAAATACATTTAATTATGGTATAATCGAAGAAGGGAGATTAATTCCTTTCTCTAATATAAAGACAGGGTTAAAAAAACACAAAATATCTTAAGGAGAAATAAAGGAAATGGCTAAAATTGGACCTATTACAGGAACATTTATTGATGACATCACATATGATATTCCGTCATCAAACTGGACTCGTGAGCAGTGGATAAAAGATTTTGACAATATGCAGGAAATCGGCATTGATACAATGATTTTCATTCGTGGCGGTTTTGAGGATAAGGCTGTATTCCCATCAAAGGTTGTAGGAAATTCTTCTTTGACAGATGACTTTGCGGCCTTTGTATTTGAAGAGGCTTCAAAGAGAGGTATGAATGTATATTTCGGTCTATATATATCAAATCTTGATTGGAACCATGGTGACGCTTTAGGTGAAATTAAGAAGAACAGACAGTTTTTGCCTGAGGTATTATCACGCTATGGTGATTATCCTTCATTTAAGGGTTGGTATATTCCGCAGGAGATGAGCCACAACACGCTGAACTTTGGTGAGATAATGCGTGGAATGGGTGAGCTGTGTAAGGAGCTTGACCCCTCGAGACAGGTGCTTATAAGCCCATTTTTCCATACTCATATTACAAGCCCAGACGGTGGCTTTACACCTGAGGAGCATTACGAGGAATGGGACAAGCTGTTCAGCTATGGCGGTAAGTGCATAGACATATGTGCATTCCAGGACGGAACATCACCGCTTGCAATGATGGATGATTATTTCGGCAAGACTCTTGAGCTATGCAACAAGTATAATATTAAACATTGGGTAAATGCAGAAACCTTTGAAAGAGATGTTCGTTGCATGTATTATCCCATCCCCTTTGGTATGCTTCGTGATAGATTGGAAAACCACAAGAAGTACGCAGAGAAAATAATTACCTTTGAGTTCTCGCACTTCCTGTCACCTCAGTCAATCTATCCTTCGGCACAGAACCTAAACAGATTATATAAGGATTATTACTTGAAATAATAGGGAGGATAGGACAATGGGAGCAAATTTATCAAAGATACAGAAATGGGCAAAGAAGGAGCTTGACTCAGTTGTTAATTTCTGGCTTGAGAATGGAATGGACAAGGAAAACGGCGGTGTTTACACTTGTCTCGACCGAGAGGGTAAGATATATTCAACAGATAAAAGCGTATGGATGCAGGGAAGATGTGCATGGACATTCTCCCGCCTTTGCACACAGTATGGTAACCGCCCTGAATGGTTAGAGGCTGCAAAGAGCTGTCTTGATTTTATGCAAAACCATTGTATCAATCACTCTGCAGGCGGCAGAATGTATTTTACCGTAACTGCAGACGGAAAGCCGCTTCGTCAGAGACGATATTGCTTCTCAGAGGGCTTTTACATTATCTCAAATGCCGAATACTATGGTGCAACAGGTGAGATTGAATATTTAGAGCGTGCAAGAAAGTACTATGATTTAGTGTATCAGCTAAACAACGGACTTATTGAAGACCCCGTAGGTGCAGGCCCGAAAACAGATGCCGAGACTCGTCCTATGCGTGGCTTGGCAGACCCGATGATATTCTTGAATATCACAGCGGTAATGCGTAAGTTTGACAAGGAAAACACAGAGAAATATGATAAATATTCTCGTGAGTGTACAGATGCTATTATAAACTATCATTATAAGCCTGATTTGGGATGCACACTTGAGACTGTATCATCTGACGGTAAACCAATATTGGACGTTACTGCAGGCCGTGTGGTAAATCCGGGACACGATATTGAGTGTAGCTGGTTTATGCTTGAGGAAGCGGTATACCGCAATGATAACGAGCTTAAGGAAGCGGCAATGGGAGTATATAATAATGCTCTTACAAAGGGTTGGGATACAACATACGGCGGTCTTTTGTATTTTATAGATTGCTTTGGCAAGCCTACAGAGGCGTATGAGCACGATATGAAGCTATGGTGGCCCCATAATGAGCTTATGATAGCCTCTCTTATGCTTTATAAGCAAACAGACGAAGAACAGTATATCGATTGGTTTGAAAAGGCACGAGAGTATTGTATAAAGCATTTCTGTGATAAGGAATACGGCGAATGGTATGGA
>JAZOBR010000003.1:0-3328 GCA_045596105.1 Candidatus Ornithomonoglobus sp. | reverse complement strand
TCCGACTTTACGAGGTTACTGTCTATCCTACCCATAACGCAGGTGACTGCAAGGCGAAAATACTTGAGTCTGCAGAGCGGTTTGATATGGTGGTTGTATCAGGCGGTGACGGCACTCTTCACGATGCAATTGACGGTATGGCAGACATCCCCAAGCCACACCGTATTCCCATCGGTTATATCCCTTCAGGAACAATGAATGACTTTGCATCAACCAACAACATTTCCATAACCCCTGAGGATGCGGCATATGAAATCATCAAAAACCCTGCAGTACCATATGATATTGGCAACTTCAACGGTGAGCGTTTCATTTATGTAGCCGCCTTCGGAGCCTTTACAGATGTTTCCTACGAAACACCGCAAACGACAAAAAACCTTTTTGGTCAGACGGCATACATTTTTGAGGGCATCAAGAGTTTACCAAAAATCAAGGGTGTTGACGTTACCATTGAGCTCGACACAGGTGAGGTTATCGAATCTAACGCCGCCCTTCTGCTTATTATGAATTCCACGAGCGTAGGAGGCTTCGACTTTGGCAAGTTCTACAATGAAATTGACACAAGTGACGGAATGTTTGAAATCGTGGTTATCGACAACAACATTAACGTTATTGACCTGCCAAGCATAGCAACGGGCATCCGCAACGGCCATCGTGATATGCCCGGTATGACCATGGTTTCGGCAAAATCTGCAAGAATTAGAACAAAGAGAAAGGTAAAATGGACTCTTGACGGTGAATTTGGTGGTGAGGTTGACGATGTTGACTTCTCGGTTGAGCATAATGCCGTTGACATTTTCATAAATAATAAGAAAGACTTATAATGGAGGACTAAATGGAACATATCACAACAACTCTTATGGATACCTTAAACGCATGGGGAATCCCTCATCAGCTTATTACAGCATTAATATCAATGATACCACTCATTGAGCTTCGTGGCTCAATCCTGGTGGGCGGAACACTTAACCTGCCATTTGTACAAACATTTATTGCGGCAGTAATTGGTAATATGGTCCCCATCCCCTTTATTCTTCTATTTATCGAGAAGATATTTGACTGGATGAAAAAGGTTAAGCATCTTGACAAAATTGCACTTACAATTGAAGAAAAGGCAATGTCAAAATCGGAGCAGATTGAGAAATTCGGTTATTTAGGCTTATTTCTGTTTGTAGCTATCCCCCTGCCGGGTACAGGTGCATGGACAGGAAGTTTGTTGGCGGTACTGTTCCGAATGAAGCGATGGAAGAGTCTTGGCTTTATCTTTCTTGGCGTGCTTACAGCAGGCTTTATAATGTCCCTGCTTGGATATGGTCTGTTAAACAGCGTACTATACTAAAAAGACGAGGTGAACTTCACCTCGTCTTTTATTATTTCAAATCCTTCACGCCCAATGCAAAGGGTGTGTCGTCCTCAAGATACTCAATCAGCTTATCATCATCGTCTGTTGCAATGTACAGATTGTGACAACCCTCACGAATGAAGCTTTCCTTTTCACAGAAAACAAGATAGTCAAGCAACTTTGTGTAATACTCGAAAACATTATAGAATGCAATAGGCTTCTTATGCTGAGCCAACTGCTTCAAGGTAATAACCTCGAACATCTCCTCAAGAGTACCGATACCGCCAGGCACGATGATAAATGCATCTGCCATATCCTCCATACCCTGTTTACGCTCACTCATAGTCTGGGTATAGACAATCTCATCACAATCCTCAAAAACAGGCTCAACAGTATCCTCCTTGAAGAATTCGGGGATAAAACCGTAAACCTTACCGCCACCTGCCTTAAATCCGCGAGCTGACGCACCCATCATACCGTTGTCACCTGCACCAAACACTAAATCGTGACCGCGCTCAGCTAATTTTTTTGAAAGCTCAAAGGCTTTATCGATATATTTCTTATCGATAAGGTTGCTTGCCGCACCAAATATACAAATCTTCATATTATCACTCCTATCTAATAATTAAGTATACTGTATACACTATATACAACTCAACGAGAATTATGCCTTGTTTTCTGCTGATATGTTTGTCCTTTACACAGAAGAAATAACAAAACACAGTTGCTCCAAGCATTACAAATGCATCAATAATCGTCTCAGGAACAACTGCAATGGCGGTAAATGATGAGGACATACCCAGTATAAATAATATATTGAAAATGTTTGACCCTACCACATTACCGATTGCAATTTCACTCTGCCCCTTTCGAGCCGCCACAACCGAGGTTACAAGCTCAGGCAAGGATGTACCTATTGCAATAATCGTCACACCAATCATGGTTTCACTCATACGAAAGTCTCTTGCAATACTCTGGGCACTGTTTACAACAAGCTGACCGCCGCTTATAATAGCCGCAATACCAATTATGATAAATAGAACGCTCTTCCACGCACTCATAGGACGCTCATAATTATTCTCTATCTCACGCGACTTAATTGCCGCAACCACGAGATAAGCCATATATGCTACAAAGAATACAAGTATCAATGCGCCCTCTAATCTGGTCACACAACGGCCTGTGATACACATAATGACCGTCATAACCAATGCACCAAGGCATACGGGGAAATCACGCATGATAATGGTTTTATCCACCATAAAGGGAGTTATAATCGCACTTAAGCCTGCAACACAGAGAATGTTAAAAATGTTTGATCCAATTAGATTGGAAATAGCAATTTCGTTACTGCCCTTTATACCTGCAGTAATACTAACTGCCGCCTCGGGTGCCGATGTACCCATTGATACAATGGTAAGACCTACAATAACGGCAGGAATACCGAATAATCGGGCAACAGACGCACTGCCGTCAACAAACCAATCTGAGCCTTTAACCAAAAGGACAAAGCCTAAAACTAATAATAAAGCTGAAAGTAACATTCCCATAACATAATCCTCTGTGAATTATAATGATTTTGATTTTTTAATGCACGCATCCATAGCATCAATAATGGATTTTCGCATACCCTCACGCTCAAGAACGGCTACGGCATCAATTGTTGTACCACCGGGAGAACATACCATATCCTTCAGCTCCCCAGGATGCATACCTGTCTCAAGCACCATTTTTGCACTACCCAATACTGCCTGTGCGGCAAAGGTATATGACATATCCCTCGGCATACCGCCCTTAACGGCACCGTCTGCCATTGCTTCAATAAGCATAAATACATAGGCAGGTGATGAGCCGCTGACTGCAGTTACGGTGTCCATAAGCTTCTCTGATACCACCTCGGCACGGCCGATACTGTCAAAAATCTTAACTATCTTTTCAAGGTCTTTTTCTGTTACCCTTAGATTATGGGCAATTGCCGCCATTCCC
>JAZOBR010000002.1:0-3674 GCA_045596105.1 Candidatus Ornithomonoglobus sp. | reverse complement strand
ACCGCACCCGAAACAGTAAGGACACCCGGTAAGTATACCGTCGGGAAGCATTTTGCGGCAGGTAAATATCTTGTTACAGGCACAGGTAAGTTTATGGTTGCGGATAAATACGGCAACTCTAAGGTAAACACAACCCTTGGTACTACTCCTCTTGAGGTTACATTAAACGAGAATGATATAGTCAAATTTGATAACAAGGTCAAATTTGTATCGGCATATTAAGGAGGGGTAAGATGTTAAAAAACAAGAATTTCATTTTAACGGTTATTCTGCCGATAGTCATCAGTATCATCATTGCAAGCGTGCTTATTATCCTGAATTCTCAGGGTATCCTTAACACAAAAGCAACCAACACAGTAAAACGCGAAATGGAACAGATGAGTGACGATATAAGCAGATTAGAGGACGAAAAGGAGTCTTTAACCTATACCGCCTCCCAGTACGACAAAGATATTAACGACAACCAGATATTAGTTGAGGAAATTTCAGCGTTACAGGAAGAATATAACACATATAACGGAGAAGTTGAATCTGCGAATAAAACCTTGGCAGAGCTTGACAAGATAATTGCAGACAAAACTTCATATAACAATAGCTTAAACAACATTTCTTCACAGGTAGCAGGACAACCTGTGTCCTATACCGATGTAAAACTTAATGTCCCCTCTGATATACAGGCAGGACGCTACAAGGCAGAAGGCTCAGGAAAGCTTTACATTTACACAATTGCAGGAACTATCGAGGATTCTCAAAATCTCGCATTATTGGATACAAAATCCTATTTGTTCGACATACACTCAGGACAGTATATAAAAATTGAAGGCACTCTAACCTTAGCAAATATAACTGAATGATTTTCAGGAGGTCACTATGAATATCAAATACAAAAAATTATTATTGGTAGGCTCAATAATCGACTTGGTAGTTGGTCTTTTCTTATTCGTCTGCGGTATTCTTGAATTTACAGGTGTTATGAACACAGATGCACATAATATAACAGAAACAATCGGTGTACATGTTTCATATCTTGTATTTATAAGTGGTGCGCTACTTTTAGCAACAGGTACACTGACGGTTATAATGTACAATAAAACATCCATGTGGAATATGCAGATACTTCTTGGTGTTGTTTCACTTGCGTGGCCACTGTTTTTGCAGGTATCTCTGTTCTTTACACAGCTTACAATTAACATCCGATTGGTAATTTCCGTATTGACATCATTGTTCTATGTAATTGCCATATTAATCGTTAAGATTTCCAATGAGGAATTTGTAAAACGAACTAAATTTAACCCATCAGCCATTATTTCGCAAAGCGGTAAAAGAACTCACTCAGTTAATGTTGAAAGAGTGTTTACGAAGAATCCTGTATCAAAGTCACATAAGATAGACGTTGTGCAGTCCATTACAAATTCTATTGGAAACACTGCAAAGCCAAGACGCCATGTTGACTTTAATATAAAACGCTTATTCATAGGACGAAGGCGCTCAGGCATGAACCTGAGCAGAAAATTCTATTCAGGCGGCAGAAGACGCTCATCCCATGCACTACGCCGTATTGGAAGACTATTCTCAGGCTTCAAAATAGGCAGAAGAAGATTCTAACAAAAAGAGATACTCATTATGAACCGTGAACCGATCCCCAAAAGTCAGACCAAAAATCTAACGAATGAGGGTCACATCACACATCAATTAGAGTATCTCTTTTTTTATGTTAATTCTGCAATCGTGAGAAGTAAACCTAGTATAATTACACAAACATGCAACCAAAAAGAACGCAGTATTGCCCCCTCGGTTTCATTATCTCGGGCATTTTTAAATTGTTTAATTATTATCAATGCTGCACCGCAAATGACTACGGGTGCAAAGAAAAGCAGAATAATCCACATGCCGCGTGAATACCTGACAATAGTTCCTCCCATAAGTCCAATATAACCAAAACCTGAAAGCAAAGCAAACACAAGCTGACCTGCGGTGGTATTTAGTAACGCTAATATTTTTTTATTCAATTCTGACACCTCAGTTATGCATTGTCAATTACCTTAAAGGTATTAACCATATCAAGTGCCGACATAGCACAATCATAACCCTTATTACCTGCCTTTGTACCTGCGCGCTCGATTGCCTGCTCAATTGTATCGGCAGTAATCACACCATACATCATGGGTACACCTGTCTGCATTGATGCCTGAGCCACACCCTTGGCTGATTCATTACATACGATTTCATAATGATAAGTAGCACCTCTTATTACTGCACCAAGGCAAATGATAGCATCAAATTTGGATGTTTCACCAAGCTTCTTTGCCATTATAGGGATTTCGTAAGCACCCGGTACCCATACAAGAGTAATATCCTCATCTTTAACACCATGACGCTTCAGGCAGTCCTCTGCGCCACCAATAAGCTTAGATGTAATAAACTCATTAAACCTTGATGCAACAATACCAATCTTTAAACCTTCTCCGCAATATTTTCCTTCAAGTACATTCATTTTTCTTTTCCTCCTTTTTAATAATTAAATAAATGACCCATTCTTGACGCTTTTGTTTTTAAATAAAACTCATTTTCCTTCTTTGCAGGAATCCTAATCGGGACACGCTCAACAATTTCAATTCCATACTCGGATAAATCACTGATTTTTTCAGGATTATTTGTCATAATTCTTAGTTTTTTTGCTCCTAAATCCCGAAGCATCTGTGCTCCCTCACTATAGTCACGCAAATCAGGTGCAAAACCAAGCTCAATGTTAGCATCAACCGTATCTAAACCCTGCTCCTGTAAAGTATAAGCCTTTATCTTGTTAATAAGACCGATTCCTCTGCCCTCCTGACGGAGATAGATTAATATGCCTCTACCCTCTTTTTCAATGGCCTTCATCGCCTCTGCTAACTGCTCGCCGCAATCACATCGGCAAGACCCGAACACATCACCTGTCAGGCATTCAGAATGCACACGGCATAATACAGGCTCATTTTCGTTTATGTCGCCCTTTACTAATGCCACGTGTGATTTGCCGGTTATTGTATTTTTGTAGCCGTAAATGTGAAATTCGCCGTATTTTGTAGGTAACTTAGCCTTAGCTTTCTGTTTCATAATAATATCATGCTGACGACGATAAGACTGTAAATCCTTGATTGTGATAAAGGTCAGATTATGAGCCTTTGCAAACTCCATCAGCTCCTTGCCACGCATCATTGTTCCGTCATCTGCCATAATTTCACAGCATAGTCCTACAGGCTTTAAGCCTGCCAATCTGCACAAGTCAACCGTTGCCTCAGTATGGCCGTTTCTTTCCAAAACACCGCCACATCTTGCTTCAAGGGGGAACATATGACCGGGACGCCTGAAATCACCCGGATGCGCATTGCAATCTACCGTCATACGGGCAGTAAATCCACGCTCTTCGGCACTGATTCCCGTAGTCGTTTTTATATGGTCAATAGACTCGGTAAATGCAGTTTCGTGATTGTCGGTATTATTTGCAACCATGGGACGAAGTCCAAGCTTTTCGATGTACTCACGACTCATGGGCATACATATAAGTCCCTTTGCATCCTTTGCCATAAAATTCACATTTTCTGTGGTGGCAAATTCTGCGGCACAAATCAAATCACCCTCATTCTCGCGGTCAGGGTCATCGGTACAAAGAAGTCGGAGGCCAAGCGGTCTTA
>JAZOBR010000001.1:0-4392 GCA_045596105.1 Candidatus Ornithomonoglobus sp. | reverse complement strand
CGATGCCAAAAACACTTGATGCAACGGCATTTTCTATTCCGTCAAACATAGGATTGCCAATTCCTGCATCAAGACCGTATATTCCGCACTCGACACATCCGCCTACAGAATCACCCTCCGCTCTTGCCATGAGAATCACGTCCTGCATTTTTTCACCTGCAACATCTGAAAATGCAGGAAAAACACCGCTTTTTATTTTATCATATTGCTCCTTGTTAAGTGAGAGTGAATCTATTTTATCGTCCTTGACTTCACCAACAGAGGATAGGTGTGCAACTATTTCTATTCCTCGTCTTTTTAAAATCTGCATTAAAATACCGCCAACAGCACAAATGGGAGCCGTAAGTCTGCCCGAAAAGTGTCCGCCGCCTCTTAAATCACAAAATCCGCTGTATTTTGTAAAAGCAGTAAAGTCTGCATGTCCCGGTCTTGGAACATCCACCTTGTAGTCCTCTGACCTTGTGTTTTCATTTTTTATAATAAGGCAAAGAGGCGCTCCCGTTGTGTATCCGTCCTTGATACCTGACAAAATTTCGGGAATGTCCGCTTCCTTCCTCGGAGTGGAGTATTTGTTGTTTCCGCCCTGACGGCGTTTTAATATGCTTTGCAATTCTTCAAAATCAATTTTTTCTCCCGCGGGCAGATTATCTACCACTGCACCGATAGCAGTTCCGTGAGATTCACCGAAAATACTGACTCTTATTTTTTTACCTGTTTCAGATGACATTAACAACCCCTCCAATACTTTCAAAATTCTCAATAAAGGATGGATACGACTTATCTATTGCCCTTGCATCCTTTAAAATAACATCATTTTCACAAATTGCACTTGCCACAAATGCCGACATTGCAATTCTGTGGTCATTGTAGCTTTCCACCGTTCCGCCGTTCAGCCTGCCGTTTCCGCATATAATCAGGCTATCATCCGTTTCCTCAGCCTTACCCCCAAGCTTTAATATAAGCTCCTTGGTGGTTTTAATTCTGTCACTTTCCTTGAGTCTTAATCTTCGGGCATTATACAGCGTTGATTTTCCCTTTGCACTGCAAGCCAAGACCGATAATACAGGAAACAGGTCCGGACACTCCGACACATCAAAATCAAAAGCCTTTATTTCACTTTTTTCTACCGTTACCTCACTATTTGAAACCGTATAATTCACCCCTGCAAGTGATAATACATCCAAAAGCATTTTATCACTCTGATTGGAGTTGAGATTAAGGTTTTTTATTGTAATACTGCCACCGATAGCACCAAGCACCATAAAGAATGCCGCATTGGACCAATCACCCTCCACAACATATTCCTTTGGTGATGTGTAACTATCAGTTGCATTTATAATAAACTCATTCTCATTCTGCAATATATTGATACCAAAGCTTTTTAAAGTATCAATTGTCATATTAACATACGCAGAGGATTGAAGCTCCGATGTGAGCCTGATAACACTTTTTTCCTTCAGCAACGGAAGTGCAAACAAAAGCCCCGATATAAATTGCGAGCTTTCATTTCCCGCAATATCAAACACTCCGCCCTGTGTCCTGCCCGATACTGTTATGGGAAGCTGTGAAGACAAAAAATCGTTTCCATGCACCTTTAACAAGTCAACAAGCAACCCCATTGGTCTCTCGGGCAATCTTCCACTGCCTACAAATGTCGCACCAACGCCAAGTGCCGATAGTACGGGCAATAAGAATCTTAGTGTAGAGCCGCTTTCATTGCAATCCAGGGTAGGATTTACTGAAAGCTCCTTGGCAGGTGTAATCTCATACACCCTATCTCTTTTTACAAAATCCGCACCCATATTTTTTATACAATTTAAGGTTGCCTCAATATCCTTTGATATGTGGGAAATATGTATGTTCGTCTTGTCATCGGATAGCGCCGCACAGATAATTGCTCTGTGTGCATCTGACTTTGAGGCAATTGCCGAAATTTCGCCATTTGGCTTTGTTGGTTTAATCCTTACCTGCATTCTAACACATCCTTAAGCTCGGAAACCTTTAAGCTTTTAAGCACACAATTTCCGATTTTTTCGGAGATGACAAGGTTTATTGTATCTCCGTTTATCTTCTTATCCTTCACCATAGCCGACAAAAGCTCCTCGTTTTTAACCGCGGTATCGGTTGGAATGGCGTTTCTCTCAAGACATTTTATAATCTGAGAATGTGTATTTTCCTGTGACCATCCCATGTTATCACTGATTTTAGAAATAATTGCCATACCAATTCCCACTGCAATTCCGTGAGATATTTCAAAGTTTGTTGCCTTTTCGATTGCATGGCCGATTGTGTGTCCGAAATTCAACAGCTGTCTTTTGCCTGTGTCAAATTCATCCTGTGAGACAATTTCCGCCTTGATAGAAACACATCTTTCTATAACGCTCTCAACGTCCCACTTCTCATTTTCACAAAGCAGATTGAACAGCTCCTTGTCACAAATCGCGCCATACTTGATTGCCTCCGCAACGCCTTCCTTAAAATTCTCCTTCGGCAATGTATCAAACATCTTTACATCACACACCACAAGTTTTGGCTGATAAAATGCGCCTGCAAGATTTTTGCCTGCTCTCAGGTTTACTCCCGTTTTACCGCCAACGGATGAATCAATGGCCGCAAGAAAGGTTGTGGGGACCTGAATAAAATCAATCCCTCTTAGATATGATGATGCCACATATCCCGACACATCACCAACAATGCCGCCCCCAAGTGCAACGATTAAATCGGAGCGTGTTACATTGTTTTCTGCCAGAAACTCAAGGATTTCACATACTGTTACCATTGTTTTGTGCTGCTCTCCGTGGGGAAATGCAAATTTAAGAGCATTAAGTCCTGCATTTTTTAGCATCTCAAGAACCATATCAGAGTATAGCTTATGTACATTATCATCCGTTATTATGACTACAGTTTTTGCCTTGGTTAATTCTTTTATTTTATCGGGAAGTATGTTCAAAATATCCTTCCCTATCATGATGTCATAAGGCTTTTTAACCCCTTTGACCGTAACCCTTTTATTCATTGTCAAGTGCCTCTTTTAACTCTCTACCATCCTTAAGCAGTGCCTTTAGCCTGTCCGCATCTTCATTCTCAAGGGCGGTTTTATATTCACTCAAGCTATCGACCAGCCTGCTGATTTCTGCTATAAGATTTTTCTTGTTCTCCAAAAACAATTCTGTCCACATTGTTTCATTAAGGTACGCAACCCTTGTCAGGTCCTTAAAGCTTCCTGCAGACAGTCCCTTATGCTCCTTTGCAGTTTCGCTTTTCACATATGCATTTGAAAGCACGTGGGCAAGCTGTGATGTGTACGCAATAATTCTGTCGTGGTCCTTTGCATCCTTTACGGTTATTTTGCCAAAGCCTATTGAAAGGAAAAATACCTTTATATCGGCAAGTGCCTCAATCTTCACACTGTCATCGGGTGTTAAAATCATAGAAGCATCTGCAAAAATTTCTGCATTAGAATACTTAAAACCGATTTTCTCAATACCCGCCATAGGATGTCCGCCGACAAATACAAATCCGTTCTCCTTAGCAATTTCGTGAAGATTATCACATACCCTCTCCTTAACACCACCGCAATCTATAAGGTATGCCCCTTTTTTAATAAGGTGTGCATATTTCTTAACTGTCTGGATGGTTGCATCTGGATATAATGCCAGAATAAGCATATCGCATTGACCAATATTTTCCTCAGTAAGCTCTTCATTTATTGCTTCAATAATCTTGGCTTTTGTGACTACGCTTTTGTCTGTATCCATACCTAAAACATAGTGGTCGGTATTGAGTCTAATAGCCTTTGCCATAGAACCGCCAATAAGTCCAAGTCCTATAATTCCTACTTTCATTGTTGTCTGTCTCCTTATACTAATTCTGCCAAATCATAAATAAGCTTTTCACTCTTCTCCCATCCAAGACATGGGTCTGTTATGGATTTACCATAAATACATTCACCTATCTTCTGTGCGCCATCTTCAATGTAGCTTTCAATCATAAAGCCCTTTACAAGCTTTTTAATTGATGCGTCATGACGGCTACTGTGCATAACATCCTTTGCAATACGCATCTGCTGAAGTGGGTCCTTGCCTGAGTTTGCGTGGTTGGTGTCGATAATTACACCAGGGTTTTCAAGTCCCGATTCGCTGTAAAGCTTGCACAACAGCTCCAAGTCCTCATAGTGGTAATTAGTAAGTGACTGTCCGTGCTTGTTTACATATCCGCGAAGGATAGCGTGGGCATAAGGGTTACCGTCACTGGTTACCTCCCAGCCTCTGTAAATAAAGGTATGGCTGGACTGTGCCGCGACAATGGAGTTCATCATAACGCTAAGGTCGCCGCCCGTGGGATTTTTCATACCTACGGGAACGTCAATTCCGCTGGCGGTAAGTCTGTGCT